>JABMDH010000046.1:5097-10931 GCA_015904075.1 Nitrospira sp. | reverse complement strand
CATCTGGTGGTGTTTTACTATCATTTGGACAACGTCATGTTGACTGTGTATTAAGACGGGTCACGAAGAATAGACTAGTCCTTCTCATCCTCATCCTTGTCTTCCGTCTCTTTTTGCACTTCTTTCAAGACCATCACACCCTGAACTCGACTCGCATTGAGATCGCTCTCCGGGACTTTATTGTGGACGAGATTCTGATGGCAATCAATGCAGGTGGCGCCTTCGGTTTCCATCTTTTGGTGTGCGGCCTTCGCCGATGCTCCAGGTGGCTTGGTGTTCTTGTGGCACTCCCGGCAGGTGACGCTGTCCAAATTTTTGAGGGACATGCGCGCATAGTGCGCCATGATTGGACGGCGCTCGTTAAATTTCTCTATTGTAGAGTAGTCATATTTCATCTCCGCGAGGACTGCCCTAGTCCCATCATTGATGTGGGTCCAGAGGGCCAGATGGAAATTTCCCAAGCCTTGGGGAACATGGCAATCCTTGCAGCCTGGATCCGCCCCAAGAGCCCCATAGTGGGACGACTTTTTTAGCTCCTCATATGGGTAGGTTTGGGAGTGGCAGCTCACACAGAACTCGGTCCTGGAGAGGGCGTGCTCACCGCCGAATACTACGGCGATTGCTCCGATTGTAAGAACGGTGCCAAGAAGCAGGGCACCACCCAACACGTTAAAGTATTGCCCGAACCACCATTTCATGATGACTACCATGACACATGTTCAATGTTTGCATCTTGTATGTCTAATGTATAATGCAATATGTCCAATGTGTCAACAGTGCTTGTGAAGTATATTTGACAAACATTGGACACTCTAATACAATGTGCCTATGTTTATGAATAAACATAGAATTCATAGAGTTGCGAAATTAACTGGTCTGTCGAAGGACGTGATTCGTGTTTGGGAAAGGCGGTATAGGCTTGTCACACCCTCACGGAGTTCGAATCGTTATCGTGAATACAGTGATGAGGATGTCGCACTGCTTCGCTTTGTGAAGGTCCAGATGGAACAAGGAGCAACAATCGGTGGTCTCGCAACGGAGGGGCATGATGCACTTATTGCTCGTATGCGTCTCGCAACTCCGTTTATTGCAGAAGAACAGAAGCCGCATGAACATTTATTAGATGAGTTGATCAGATTGCTTGATCCGATTGATAAAGCTGGGTTCGAGCGGAAGCTCAATGGAGCAGTGGCGGTTATTCCGTTCGAAGAAGCTGTCCAGCGGATCCTACTCCCACTACAGCGGCGAATCGGGGAACTGTGGCACGAAGGTCGTCTTGGGACAGCTATCGAACATTACGTGACGAAGCTCATTCAGCAGAAGTTGTTTTCTGTGATGAATCAGCTTCCGGTGAATGAGTTTGGTCCACGTGTGTTGATCGCTTGTCCGGAAGGTGAAACGCATGAAATTGGGGCCCAAGCCGTCGCGTATATCGCAGCGACCAGAGGTTGCCAGGTATATTACCTTGGTCCTAATCTTCCGATGTCAGACCTCTTAGCTTTTTGCGAGAAGATCAGCCCTGATCTCGTGCTTCTCTCCCTCACGGAAGCAAAATCTGAGTCCGCAATGCTCCAGCAACTCAAGGAACTTAAACAGCTGACCACTCAATGGTCTTTTGCCGTGGGTGGCCAGGGTGCCCACGCGTTCGGAGACCGCCTTCGCGATACCAAAATCGAACTACTCGATGATCTTACCGCTTTGCACAGCCGACTGCTGATTCTTCTTTCAAGATGAAGGCAACGAACAGCAGCCCGAACCAGAGCAGCCAGTTCTCGGTGAAGCGCGAGAGCATTTCTAAGGACGTAATTCGTGTGTGGGAGAGGCGGTATGGGCTTCTTACGCCCTCGCGAAGTTCGAATCGTTATCGCGAATACAGTGACGAGGATGTTGCGCTCCTTCGCTTTCTGAAGGCGCAGATGGAACAAGGCGCAACGATCGGTGGTCTCGCAACGGAAGGGCGTGATTCGCTGATTGCACGGATGCATCTCGCAACTCCGTTTATCACAGAGGAACAGAAACCGCATGAGCATCTATTAGGTGAGTTGATAGGATTGCTTGCCCCGATCGATAAGGCTGGGTTCGAGCGAAAGCTCAACGGTGCCGTAGCCGTCATTCCATTTGAAGAGGCTGTCCAGCGGATTCTACTTCCATTACAACGGCGTATCGGAGAACTGTGGCACGAAGGCCGTCTTGGGACAGCTGTGGAACATTACGTGACGAAGCTCATCCAGCAAAAGTTGTTTTCTGTGATGAATCAGCTGCCGGTGAATGAGTTCGGTCCGCGTGTTTTGATCGCCTGTCCTGAAGGTGAAACGCATGAGATCGGGGCCCAAGCCGTGGCGTATATCGCAGCGACCAGAGGTTGCCAGGTCTATTACCTTGGTCCTAATCTTCCGGTGTCAGACCTCTTAGCCTTCTGCGAGAAGATCAGCCCTGATCTTGTGCTTCTCTCCCTCACGGAAGCAAAGTCTGAGGACGCCATGCTTCAGCAACTCAAGGAACTTAAACAGCTGGCCACTCAATGGCCTCTTGCCGTGGGTGGCCAGGGTGCCCGCGCTTTCGGAGATCTTCTCCGAGATACCAAGATCGAACTGCTCGATGATCTTCCCTCGTTGCACAGCCGCCTGTCTATTATTGTCTCGACCCGCATCATTGCTGCGCGAGGGTAGTGGACTGCGCATTCTCGAGAACTCGGCGTCGATCGCGTATCAAATGAAGCTGAGCGCCAAGTCCGAGTATTGACGAACGGGGGGCATGCCAATTCCTATAAGCTGGGATCGGTGACGATAGGAATGTGAGAAAAGAGAGGGATTGCGCCGTCACAAGCGCAGCCCCTCTTTTCTTTTTTG
Source organism: Nitrospira sp. (assembly GCA_015904075.1). The sequence goes on along the minus strand of JABMDH010000046.1, from coordinate 8,082 downwards.
CTTTCGCGATCATGCAAACGTAACCTGCTCCCTGTAGTTGTACCAGCGCGAATGAGCGCCAAGCACAGCGCGATGCGATCGCTTCTGGTGCTGGTGGACAATAGTCAAAGCAGAGGTGGATTTTGGAATAGAGGTAGCTACATGAGGATCCGCGCAGTGCCGCAGTATGTCACTTTGCCACCATTGTGAGGCCTGGGATCTTCAACGCATGGACTGCCTCCCGGATGACGTCGATGACGCGAGGGCGTGTGAAGCCGCGGCGCCAGGCGAGACCGATTCGACGGCCAGGCACCGGTTTCGCCAGGCTGATGGCGACCAACCGAACGCTGTCGTATTTCGGCGTGAGGGCACTGGAAGGCATCACGGTGATGCCCAAACCCGAAGCCACCATCTGTCGGATTGTCTCTAGAGAATTGCCCTGCCAGCCTTCAGCATCTGACCGACTGAGTTCTGGACACGCGTCTAAGACTTGTTGCCGAAAACAGTGGCCGGCGTGAGGCAGAAGTACCTTTTCGGAGCTTAGCAGGCGAGAGTCGATCAGTTTCTTTTTTTCCCAGGGATGTCCGGTCGGAACCAACACTTTGAACGGTTCGTCGTACAAAGCCTGAGTAACGATTGCCGGCTCGTCGAAGGGCAGCGCGATCATGATCACGTCTAGTTTTCCGTTCTTCAGCATGCCCGTCAGATTGAGCGTCAGATTTTCCTCCAGCTCCAGCGGCATTTTGGGGGCGCGGGTGCTTAACAGCGGAACCAAATCCGGCAGAATGTAAGGCCCAACGGTCGCGATGACACCGAGCCGCAGGGGGCCGTTCAGATGGTCTTTGCCTTGCGCTGCGATGATTTTGATTTGTTCCGCTTCTTCCAGCACGCGCTGAGCCTGATGGACGATCTGCTCCCCGATCGTCGTGAGTTCGATCCGGTTTTGGCGCCGATCGAAAATCGTTGAGCCTAACTCTTCCTCCAGCTTCTTGATTGCAAGACTCAGGGCCGGTTGTGTGACAAAGACGCGCTCGGCCGCACGGCCGAAGTGACGCTCCTGAGCCACCGCGACGATGTACTGCAGTTCTGTGAGAGTCATGTCCTCCATCCCGATTGATAAGTTTTGCTTATCGTATAGTCATATACTATCAATTGGACTAATTATCAAGGCGCGGCTACCTTTGCATTCGAGCGCGCGGAATCATCTGCAGCGCATAGCAAACCATAAGGAGGATGTTATGAGAGGGAAGAGCATGTTGGCAGTTTCATGTGTGGCAGTGATGGCTGTCACCGGAGTGATAAGCGTGTCCGAGAGTTTTGCCGATGTCAGCCGGGTGGATGTTATCGGAGATCTCCGGGAAACCGTTGCGCAATCGGACAGCATGAAAGCCCAGGGGGAGAGGGGGCGGGTGGATGTGGTTGAGAGTGCCGGGTCTGAAGGCACTGTCTACCCGTACACTAAGCTGATGAGTCGCTGAGGATTTGGCGGGAGTCCGACCTGAGGAGGGCACCTTGGCCCTCCTCTCAATCTGCCCTGAATGTAGCTACCATTATCATTTTGTGATGGTCAGTCGATTGAGTCGGCAACGCGAGTCATGATATGACAAGCATGGATGGATCGGCGTCCATGTGAGTAATGGGCTTCAACACTGAATACTGTGGGGTATTGTCGAAAACAGTGAATAAAGCAAGACGAAGTGGTGAGTACAAAGCGGCGGTCAAGAAATCACATCCACTGGTAGGTAGAAAGGAGCCTGCAATGAGACGACACGGGAGGTTTGGGAGGCTGGGACAGATTGCGATGATGGGGCTGGGCATCGCGGTGGCGTTGCCGCTGCTTTCGGTCGGCGCGGCGCGAGGGGAAGAGTATAAACTCAAGATCCCTTTCGGCCTTGAAGAGTCTGCCGTTGTGATTTCAGCCGACAATCCCTTGACGAAGGAGAAGGTCGAGTTAGGCCGGTTGCTGTTCTTCGACAAGCGATTGTCGCAAGACAACACCATTGCCTGTGCGAATTGTCATGTGGCGAAATTCGCATTCACGGATGGCAAGCCGGTCTCTACTGGTATCCGAGGCCAGAAGGGCGGTCGCAGTGCACCGGCATCTTTCAACAGGGTGTTCAGCAGCGTTCAATTTTGGGACGGCAGGGCCCCGACACTGGAAGCCCAATCGGTTGGTCCGTTTACCAATCCGATCGAGCATGGCTTTGCGAACTACGATGTGATGAATGCGAAGATAATGAAAATGCAAGGCTACCGGAAACTCTTCAAGCAAGTTTTCGGCGATGATACCGTCACAACGGAAAGGGTGGGCATGGCCATTGCCAGCTTCCAGCGTACGGTCCTCTCCGGTAATAGTCCGGCAGATCGGTTCGATCAGGGAGGAGAAGCAGGGGCCATTTCAGACGCGGCGCAAAAGGGTCTCATCCTGTTCAGGGAAAAAGCGCGGTGTACCAAGTGCCATTCCGGGTTCAACTTCACCGACGAAAAATTTCATAATCTCGGCCTCGGCTGGGATGACAACAAGGTCGATCTCGGCCGCTACATGGTAACCGGCAATGCGGAAGAGATCGGTGCCTTCAAGACCCCGACCTTACGCGAAATCGCTCGAAGCGCGCCGTATATGCATGATGGCCGTTTCAAAACCCTTGAAGAAGTCGTGAATTTCTACAACAAGGGTGGCGTCAAGAATCCTCACCAGGACAATCTCATCATTCCGCTCGACCTGACGGACCAGGAAAAGCACGATCTGGTGGAATTCCTCCACACGCTGAACGGCGAGGGATGGCAGCACGTCTCAGCGCCTAAGTCGTTCCCGAAATAAGATAGTCGGCACGACTCTATTGCACGATCTGCATGGAAGGGCTTCCTTCGACCGTCGGTTGAGGGGAGCCCTTCTTTATGTGTCTGACTGGTGAGAAGCTTGTCCGGTATTGAGAAGTGGTGACGTTTCGATAAGATAGCGGCGCAAGATCGCCTGTTCGATACGGGATCGCCCGCGATCCGGGG
>JABMDH010000046.1:3450-4997 GCA_015904075.1 Nitrospira sp. | reverse complement strand
CTTTTCGGAGCTTAGCAGGCGAGAGTCGATCAGTTTCTTCTTCTGCCAGGGATGCCCGGTCGGAACCAGCACTTTGAACGGTTCGTCATACAGGGCTTGGGTCACGATTGCCGGCTCGTCGAAGGGCAGCGCGATCATGATCACATCCAACTTTCCGCTCTTCAGCATGCCGGCTAGATTGAGCGTCAGGTTTTCCTCCAGCTCGAGCGGCATTTTAGGGGCGCGGGCGCTCAACTGCGGAACCAGATCCGGTAAGATATAGGGCCCGACGGTCGCAATGACACCGAGGCGCAAGGGTCCGTTCAAATGATCTTTGCCTTGAGCCGCGATGATTTTGATCTGTTCGGCTTCTTCCAGTACGCGTTGAGCCTGATGGACGATCTGCTCTCCGATCGTTGTGAGTTCGATTCGGCTCTGGCGCCGCTCGAAAATCGTCATACCCAATTCTTCTTCCAGCTTCTTGATGGCCAAGCTCAAGGCCGGCTGAGTTACAAATGCGCGTTCAGCGGCGCGCCCGAAATGACGCTCTTGAGCCACCGCGACGATATACTGCAGCTCCGTCAGAGTCATCTCCGTTCTCCCGAGTAATAAGTTATTCTTATCGCTACTGTATGTACTATCAATTGGACTAATTATCAAGGGGTGGGTACCTTTGCATTTGAGCACGCGGGATCATCCGCGGCGCAAGCAAACAATAAGGAGGATGTTATGAGAGGGAAAAGCATGTTGGCAGTTGCATTTTTGACAGTGATGGCCGTCACCGGAGTTGTGAGCGCATCCGACAGTTTCGCCGATACGAGTCGGGTGGACGTGATCGGGGATCTTCGAGAATCCGTCGCGCAATCAGATAGCATGAAAGCTCAGGGGGAGAGGGTGAGGGTGGATGTGATTGAGAGTATCGGGTCTGAAGGGGCTGTGTATCCCTACGCTAAGCCAATGAGTCGTTGAGGATCTGGTGGGAATCCGGACCGAGGAGGGCATCCTGGCCCTCCTCTCGTTCGACTCTGAAAGGTGGTGCCGTGATCGTTTCGTGATGGCAAGTTGATTGAGTCGGCAAACATGGATGGCTCGGTATCCGCGTGAGTAGTGGGCTTCAGCGCAGAGTGTGTGGGGTATTGTCGAAAACGGTGAGTGAGCCAAGTTGAAGCGGTGAGTGTAAAGCGGCGGTCAAGAAATCACATCCACTAGTAGGTAGAAAGGAGCCGGCGATGAGACGACAGGGGAGGTTGGGGAGGTTGGGACGGATCGGGATGATGGGGCTGGGCGTTGCCATGGTGCTGCCGCTGCTTTCGGTCGGCGAGGTGCGAGGGGAAGATTATAAGCTCAAGATTCCTTTCGGCCTCGAAGAGACCGCAGTGGTCATTCCGGCTGATAATCCTCTGACGAAGGAGAAGGTCGAGTTAGGCCGGTTGCTGTTCTTCGACAAGCGATTGTCGCAAGACAACACCATTGCCTGTGCGAATTGTCATGCAGGGAAATTCGCGTTCACGGATGGCAAGCCGGTCTCTACTGGCATCCGAGGCCAGAAGGGCGGTCGCAGTGCACCG
>JABMDH010000046.1:0-3350 GCA_015904075.1 Nitrospira sp. | reverse complement strand
GAGGGGACAGACCATGAAGCGGTATCGAATTCCACAGGGCATCAAAGTGCACATAGACAAGATGGACCCGGATGATACCGGCGACCATAAAAAGACCGAACAAGGGAAAGAGCAGGCGAAGGCGATGACGTCTCAGCTGATCGGACGTCTCGGAGCATTGCAGGAAAGGCTGTATGCCAACGGCGAACGATCAGTGCTGGTCGTGCTGCAAGGGATGGATACCAGTGGAAAAGACGGGACGATTAAAAGCGTGATGTCAGGCGTCAATCCGCAGGGGTGCCGGGTGGCTTCGTTTAAGGTTCCCTCGGACCGTGAACGTGCCCACGATTTTCTCTGGCGGGTCCATTATGAAGCTCCACCGAAAGGGCACATCGGAATTTTCAATCGGTCTCATTATGAAGACGTCCTCATTACCCGTGTGCATGGGTGGGTATCGGAGAAAGTGGTCAAGCAGCGATTCAGCCAGATTAACGAGTTTGAAAAGCTGCTGTATGAAAATGGGACGACCATTCTCAAGTTCTTTCTCCATATTTCCAAAGACGAACAGAAGGAACGGCTCGAAGAACGGATTCGTGATCCTGAAAAACGGTGGAAGTTCAACGAAGGCGATCTGGAAGAGCGTAAACGCTGGGAAGATTATATGCGTGCCTTTGAAGCCGTGTTGGGCGCAACGAGCACGGATCATGCGCCCTGGTATGTTGTGCCGGCCAATCGAAAGTGGTATCGAAATCTTGTGGTGGCGGAGACGATCGTCGAAGCGATGAATGGTTTGAAGTTAAAGCGGCCACCTGAACCCCAAGGCGTGGATTTCAGCAAATTGCGAATCGTGTAATTTCCTCCCGGCTGCCAGACGATCGCCGGTTGATGGATCGGAAGGGGGGTGTCAGGCATTGAACGGCGAGGTGCAGCGCGAATTGGTGCCCAACCCCCTGTAGAGAGGCGGGCTCACCACCCGATACCTCGTGTCGACTGTGAAAAGGGGGTATGGCTGGTCTATCCTTTTCTGGGCATGTCACTTCGTCGTCGGGGTGGTATGTTTGGCATCCGCTCTTGGGAAGTCGATGGATTTCCAAGGGTTTGTCGAGATACTGAACACCTACCGATTCTTTCCTGATGGGGGACTCTGGCTGGTTGCGATTGGGATGACCGGTCTCGAATGGGTGCTCGCGCTGTGGATTCTTTCCGGCTGGCGCATTGAGCGTGGTGCGTTCATCACGCTGATTTTGTACGGATTATATGCAGCCGGTCTTGTCATCACCCTGCTTCGCGGGCTCGGTCTTCCCAATTGTGGCTGCTACGGCGTGTTCTTCCCGCAACTACTTCGATGGTATTCGCCGCTGGAAGACCTGGTGTTGGCTGGCATGTGTTATGCCGTATGGTTGTCTGCGAGAAACGCAGGGAGACCCATTGACACCTCTTTCTAATAGGCGTACGAGGACAAGTGCGGCCTATGGTTTTCTTGGAGAGCGGGAGATCGGACAGACCGCGCGGCTGTTATCCAGGTCTCTCGATGACTTCACTAGGAAAGGAGGGTGGACATGGACGACTCAACGCCACCTGGTCCGTCAGGCCCGCCGATGCAGGAGCGGGTTTCTCGTCGGTCGTGCTAGCCGATGCTCCACTGGCTGTGCCGTATCGGCACCTCAGGCTACGGGCGGCCTCCCACCTAGTGCAAGGCCGCCCGTGGTGTATCTTGTGTCGGAGATTGTATGGCAGAGGCGAAACCAAGGACAGTGCGTGCGACTTTCACTGGGAAACGGCGGAGAAAGCCTGCCGGCGCTTCCACTGGACTTGGAGCGATGGATCTGCAATCCGCTGTGCCGCCTGGTGAGGTCGCAGCGCTTCATCACGCCGTCGTTGATGACGGCGGAAAGGTGCTGGCGGTCTATCGTGAGCCCTACGGCGGTCGCTGGCTCGTCATGGCCGCACTCCCAATCGGCCTTGTGGAGCCGACGCCCTATCAACGGAATCTTTCCGATACCCATGTCAGAAAATTGGAAGCAGTGATTGGCAAGATCGGCCGGTTTCTCGACCCGATTATCGCCGTGCGAATGGCGAAATCCGGTTATGAAGCGAAGTATTGGACACCGAACGGCAACCATCGCTTATCCGCCATGCGGACGCTTGGGGCGAAGAGTATTGTGGCGATCGTGGTGCCGGAACCATCAGCGGCCTATCAGATTCTGGCGCTGAATACGGAGAAGGCCCATAACCTCCGTGAAAAATCGCTGGAGGTGATTCGAATGTATCGAGAGCTGGCACAACTCGATAGTGTGACAGAGGATACGTACGCGCTTGAGTTCGAAGAGCCGGCATTGATTACGCTGGGGCTCTGTTATGAAGATCGCCCCCGATTTAGCGGCGGTGCCTACCACCCAGTGTTGAAACGAGTGGAGGAGTTTCTGAAGAAGCCGTTGCAGGCAGCCTTGGACATTCGGCAGCAGCAGGCGAACACTCTCTTGGAGCTTGACGATCTGATCGTGAAACACGTTGAAGCGCTTAAGGCGAAAGGGCTGACCAGCCCCTACCTGAAGAGTTTCATTGTGGCTCGTGTGAACCCTGTTCGGTTCCGCCCTAAGGATGCACCGCCCTTGTCATTTGCTGATGCGCTGGGTCGCATGGCTCAGGCCGCGCAGAAGTTCAACCCAGATAAGGTCAAGTCGGATGATCTGGCAAAGTCCTGCGGAATTCCGGACGACGCTGAATAGCGAGGTCCGATCTGCCTTGTTTCTCTGGCGATGGCCCCTTTACAATACCCTCTCGTTCCAGGATGTGAGGAGGTTGTGCGATGAGTCTCGCCGACAATAAATGTATTCCCTGTCGTGGCGGAGTTCCTCCGGTGCCGAATGATCGTGCCGAGGCCTTGCTGAAAGAACTGGGTCGAGGGTGGTCGCTCAATGGACAGGGCCATCTTGAGCGGCTCTACACGTTCAAAGATTTTGCGCAGGCGTTGGCTTACGTGAACAAGGTGAGTGCCATTGCCGAGGCCGAAGGTCATCACCCCGATCTTTATCTCGCCTGGGGGAAATGCAAAGTCGAAATTTGGACGCACAAGATCAATGGCCTGACGGAAAGCGACTTCTACCTGGCTGCCAAGGCCGACCGGGAGTTTGAGCCGTTCAGGGTTGCCACTAGCTAATCCGAATCCAATTTCCTGCCATGAACCAACGAGGCAGCAGATGAGTGACCAAGCCCAGGTGGCGCTCGTCAATATGCCGTTCAGCTATGCCAAGTATCCATCCATTCAACTGGGTACACTTTCTGCCCTCTTGAAATCGAACGCAATTCCTGTTGACTGCCACCATCTGAATGTCCGGTTTGCCCACCTGATCGGCGTTGAGTTGCACGAG
>JABMDH010000045.1:7488-17287 GCA_015904075.1 Nitrospira sp. | reverse complement strand
TTCGCGATCGTGACGCGAAGTCCTTCGAAAGTAATCGGCGCACCGGACACATAGGTGTTTCCCGACGACAGGGTCGTACTGGTCGTGCTGTCCACCACAGAATACTGGGTCGATGATGTGAAGAGGATTTGATAGTTATGCAACTTCAGCTGCGCCGGCGCGACGATCCCGGCATCCCGAACTGCCGCGCCACCGGTATTGGCGGAACCGGTCGCCGTCGTGACCGGAACCGTCACATCCAGAACGTCAAATGCTGTCGCCGACGTAAAGCGAATCATATAATCGTCGAGCGTGGCCAGATTGTCATCGACGATTCGCCCCTGGCTGGCGCTCACACCGCCGGTGTTGGTCGACGCCGGACTCACCGTCGCGGTGAGCGCAAACGGGACCGCCCCGGAAGTTGCACTTCCACCGGCTAATCCCAGCACATTCCGGCCGGATCCTCCCGTGACGGTCACGGTTGAATCGGCGCCATGAAGATCCGAGACAATTACCAAACGGTTGTTGTCATACGTGACGGAGACCGTCGTGCCGGCTGCGGCCAGAGTCGCATCGGCATTGATACGGTTTTGCAGTCTCACCGCGAGTTCGCTGCCGGTCAACGTTTCAGTCCCTGCGGTCAAATCAATCGTCCCGGAGCTGACTCCATCGACATTCACGATCAGGCTGTCGGTGCTGCCATTCGTCAGGGTGACCGGCGGGGTGATGGCCAACCCCGATGTCCGCCCGTGCGTGCTCGTTCCGGTAAAAATCGACTGTCCGTTTAATTCCGTATTTGCCGCTTCCTGAATCTGGGCAAACACCTGCCGCGCCTCGACGGCTCCGAGAACCCGCTCTGCAGGCCCATTGATGTCGCTGCGAAACTGGACAGCCAGCTCCTGGAGACGCGACACCGACCGGGTTGCGTTACTAAGCACTTTGTCCGACAAATCCAATCGTGTCTGCCCGAAACTGATGTTGCGCAGGCGCTGCTCGATCACCGCGATCGACGCCTTATCGAGCGCAATACGGTTGAACGCGCCGGGATCATCGGACGGCTGGCGCACGATCTTGCCGGTCGACACCTGCTGCTGGAATTCGAGCGCGCGCGCACGCGCACGCTGAAGATTATTGGCCAGCACACCGAATGTCTGTAGTTCCGTGACTCGCATGGCGCACCTCGCTGACTAGGGCTTGAGGGACAGGATGGTTTGGAGCATCTCGTCGGTCACCCTGATCAAGCGCGATGCGGCCTCGAATCCGCGTTGAAACTTGATCATGTTGACGAGTTCTTCATCCACGGAGACGCCCGACACCTGGGCCAGAATCGTCTCGATTTGATCCCGCAGGATTTCCTGGGCTTCGGTATCCCGGGTGGCGGCTTGCGCCGAGACACCCAGCGTCGCCGCAGTATTCCGATAGGCATCGTGCAGCGTCCCTGGTCCAAGATTCGAGAAACTGCGATGCTGCAACGCCACCAACGCCAGCATATTGGTGTTGTTGCCTGGAATGCCGGCCCTGAGCGATGAGGCCGCTACTCCGGATGGATCGGACAGGGCGACAGCAAAGTCTTTTGCGGCATCGTCATACGTGTTGACCTGAAAGACGTCGCCGGCCGACGGCGTTCCGCTGATCGTCACACTAACTCCGTCAAAATTGAACGTGTGCGGACTGCCGTACGTGCCGGATGCGGCCGTGCTGACACCGGCCGCCAGGCCGAGTGACGCGGCGGCTGAACCGCCGGTCACATTGACCGCGGATGTCGAACCGGCCGTGTTCGACGTAATCACAAACCGGCTTGTCGTCGTATCGTAGGCTACCGCGACGGTTTTTCCGGCGGCTTGCAGCGCCGCATCCGCGTTGATTTGCACCTGGATCTCGGCGGCGAGCGCCGCGCCGGAATCATACGCGCGCCCCGGTGCCGCTGCTCCAGCCAGCGTGATTGTGCCGGACGCAATGCCATCGACCGTCACAGCCAGCTGGTTGTTGACGCCGGTGACAATGGAGATCGGCTGATCGGCCGATGGAGCCGCAATGGCCGTACCCGAATAGTTTCCACGAATCGCCGATCCGGTCGTGCTGTCCACAATCGAATAGGCGGTGGAGGATGAAAACCGGATCTCGTAGTCATGAAAACTCAATAGACTGTTTGCGGTAATCGATCCAGCCCCGACCACGCCCGTACCTTGATTGAGCGTATCGGCCCGGTGTGAGACCGCCAGCGGCCGGAAGAAGTCCTGGCCGGTTGAACCGTCCAGTCCATACCCTTGGCGATGAATATGATTGACGGCGTTCGTCAAGGTTGCGGCCAGCTGATCAAACGCCCGCTGCAACCCTCCGACCGTGGTATCGCGCAGATCCAGCAGGCTTCGTAACCGCCCGTTCGACACCAGCGTGTCGATATTGAGAATTCTGGTTCCTCCGGTCGAATATCCGACCGACAGTAACCCTTCGTTTTCGGCATCCTCTACCGCGGCAAGATTGAGGACGGTCTGACCGTCCACTAATACCTGCCCGCGTGCGGCAAACACTGACACGGCTCCGGTACTGGATTCGATGGTGGTGAGGTCGATCCGTGTGGCCAGATCATTGATGACCGACTCCCGCTGATCCCGCAGATCGTTGGCATTCTGGCCTGAGAGCTCTGCCGTCACGATTTTTTCATTCAGTTCGGCGATCTGATGAGACAGGCTGTTGATTTCGGTGACGGTTTGCCTGACTTGAAAATTGAGCGATCCGCGGGCACTGGCCAGATCCGACGCCGCTTGATTGAGGCTGGACGCAAGTTGCGCGGCATTCGCCAGAAGAACGGATCGGGCCGCGCGCTCTCCCGGATTGGTCGACACATCCTGAAGCCCTTGGAAGAGGTCGTTCAATCTGGCTGCGATACCCTGGTTGTTGCTGTCGCCATAGATATTCTGCAGTCTGGACAATTCGTCCCTGGTGACCGACAGACGCCCGAGATTCTGTCGAGACACCGTCAGCTGCTGATTGACAAACCGGTCTACATACCGGCGGATGGATGTCGCATGCACGCCGGTTCCGATCATGCCGGGCTGGCCGTAGCCCGGAGGACGCTCCGTCAGGACCGCCTCCTGCCGGGAATATCCGGGGGTATTGACGTTGGCCACGTTGTGTCCCGTCACCGTCAATGCCAACTGGGACGTGTTCAGGGCGCTCTTTGCAATATCAAAGAGCGAATTGATGCCGCCGCTCATAGTTACCCTTGCTGATGAATAAGGAGGTTTGCGTTCGCAGCCCGTGAGTGTTGCCCCTCCCCGTTATAGACATCGAACCCCGGCGCAACTGCGGCACCGGCCGACAGCGCCTGATCGAGCACTCCCCGGATTCCCTCAATCAGCACCACGTTGTGTTTGATCTCCGCACGAACCGTCTTCACCGTTGACACGAACGAATTGTATCGCTCCTGCAAGCCGATCGATTCAGATGCCGCCAGCCGATCGATCACACCCTGGATTGTGGTCGCTGGATCGAAGGCGTGCTGCACAGCAATCTGCTGCACCAGCGCCTCGCGTTCCTGCGCAAGCGCCTGGAGAGACTCCAGGACCACTAACCGTTTGCAGTTGATGGGATGGAACTCGGTCACGGCAAGGTTGCGAATAGCGGCGCGCTCTTCTAGGACCGTCTCCAAGAGCGCATGACACGCCGCCCCTTCACGGTCGAGGAGCCGGCAGAGTGCGGGAATCGTGGGCGTGAGCGTTCTTACGGACATACGGGCTCCTTGCGACATTGCATGGGACTCTGCCTGTGGCCCTTCCAGGCATCGCGCATGGAGCGCGAAGGGGGGGCCCTACCTTACAAAACGGCGTCCGTCAGTACCTGCGTGATGAGCGCGTCCCCTACCTTCCGTCCACTGACATCGTAGGTTCCGTTCTCGATCGCCTGCCGGATCTGCTCGAGGCGTTCGCTTCGAGCCTGATCGGGCTCGTGCGCCAACGCTTGGATCCGCTGTAACTCCTTGGCCTGTTGGGAAATGTGGACCTGATCCTTCTCGGCCTCTTTGCGAGAGGGTGAAGACTTGGCGCCGACGACATCGGCATCCTGTACCCCCAGCAACAGCTTGGCCAAATGATCCGCTTTCCCGTGACCTGAAATCTGCATATCCCTACTCCTTCCGCTCGTCTCTCATCTTCTGCAACATCCTCGACACTGGCATATTGCAGTTGTACCTCGTCGAGGTCTGTATCGGTTCTCACCGGTCTGAACTTGAGGGCTCAGCCGGCGGTAACACAAAATATTTCTCCGCATGCTCCTGAACCATCCTGGTAATGCCGATCCCTCCGGACTCCGCCCCACGCTGCCCGATTTCCTGGTCGTAAAACGAGTGAAAATAGGCGCCTTGGGTATTCACGATCGCACCTTGCGGAACGGTTTCCCTCATAACTTTCAATAGATAGGAGATGAAATAGGCTTCGAACTGCCGTCCGGCTTCAACCAGCTGTTTCCGTGCCACGGCCGGATCCTGAGGAGTCGCTGGACGGGCTATTGCCCCTTTGCCAAGGCCCGGCGCCAACGGGACTGCAGGCTCAAAGCCGACCGGGCTGTCGCCAGCCCTATATAATGGTAATGAATTGATCGAATTGTGCCGGTCCTGGACTGGATACACCATGGGTAGCGGTTCCTTTCTACATCACTTCTAGCTTCGCCTGCAGCGCTCCGGATGACTGAAGCGCTGAAAGAATCGCGACCAGATCGCGCGGGGTTACCCCCACGGCATTGAGTGCACGTACGACGTCGCCCAGGGTGACGGTCTGATCGACCACGACGAGGCGCGACTCCTGTTCCTTCACTTCAGTTTGAACATCCGGTGTGACGACCGTTTGTCCGGTCGTAGACCCGACCACCGGTGCCGGTGGCTGGGACACATTCAGCGTATTCTTCACGGAGATCGTCAGATTGCCGTGCGAAATCGCACAGGTCGAGATACGGACATGCTCTCCCAGCACTACCGTCCCGGTCCGCTCATTGACCACGATTTTCGCCGCAGCGTCGACGGCCACATCCAGACCTTCGATCGACGCAATATATTCGACGACGCGGCCCAGATAGCCCGATGGAATCGTCGCTTTGACGGAGCCGGAATTGACGGCCATGGCGCTCCCCTTCCCATATGCGCCCTCAATTGCTTCGGCTGTACGAATCGCGGTGGTAAAGTCCGGCTGCCGGAGCAGCACGGACACGGTCTCCCATGCATCGATATTGACGAGGAGTTCCCGTTCAATGATGGCGCCGCCGGGAACGAACCCTGCCACCTGATGATTCTTGGTCACCGTCGCGCCTCCCGGCCCGCCTGTCCCGCCAAGAAAGCCTCCGATCGAGACCGGCCCTTGCGCCACGGCAAAGACTTGTTGGTTGGCGGCTTTCAAGGGAGTCAGCAACAACGTGCCGCCTTGAAGACTCTTGGCGTTCGCCATTGAGGAGACGACCGCGTCAAGCGTCATGCCCGGCTTGGAGAAGGGAGGCAGCTTGGCCGTCACCATCACCGACGCGATATTTCTGGTCAGCAGCTGAATCGGATCGATCACCAGATTGACGCCCATTTTATTCAACATGGACATCATCGCCTGAATCGTGAACTGTCCGCCGATGACTTGATCGCCGGTGCGATCCAACCCGACCACGAGACCGTACCCGATCAGCTGGTTTTCACGCACGCCTTCGATTGCGCCGATATCCTTAATCCTCACCGCATCCGCTGTGATCGGGCAGAGCACGCAACCGGCCAGCACGATCGGCAACACACGGCTCAATGCCTGTGTCGGCCGGCTTGTCTGCGATACGCGCGGCTTCCGGATCAGCAAGAAGAAACGAGACAGCCATCCCTGTTCCGAAGCCGGCTGCTGAGGTACCGGACAGGATACATGCTCCAGCGGAACCCATCGCGCACGATCGGCAAATGAAGGAGGATTATGCTCGGCCCGCCGGACCACGCCGCTGAGCACCATCATTTGTAAGGACAGCGAATCCATACGCGTTCGCCAAAACGTCTTTTTCGGAAGTGCTGTGCGTCTCTGTAATGTCGCCACAAATTCCCCTCTCAGAATGGATAGATCCAATCCAGAATACGGATAAACCAGCCCGGCCGCTGGACATCATCCAGTACGCCGAGACCGGCATACTCGATCTTGGCATCCGCAATCGCGGACGACAACACGGTGTTCTTCGTATCGACATCGACCCGGCGCACAATCCCCCCGATCGTCATCAGCTGTTTCTCGCTATTGACGGACACTTCACGCCGGCCTTCGATGCGAAGATCCCCGTTCGGCAGGACTTCGGTGACAATGACGGAAATCGTGCCGGTCAAAGTGCCTTCGCGGCTGGTCGCACCCTTCCCGCCGAACTTGGTATTCGCTTGGCCGTCGATGCCGAATCCACGGCGAGTCTCATCACTGACCCGGATTCCGGGCAAGCCCAGATAACCCATGCCGCTTCCGACCAGCCGGTTCTGAATCGTGGACTCGCGTTGCGCCGCGGTATCGGCCGACTTCGACCCTTTGTGATTTTCGACGATCTTTACCGTGAGAATATCCCCGGCCCGCATCGCGCGGAGATCCTCATAGAGATACGCGCGCCCGTTTTCTTCCTGCCAGAGCGACCCGACCGTTTTGGGTGGGGGGAGCGGAGGAACCACGATGCGGCTTGATACACTGGGAGGACTGAAACAGCCGCCGAGCAGAAGCATCATGAGACCCAACTGAATCCACGTGAGGCTCAGGTCAAGGTTCAGGCTGAGCATAGGATGGATTGCCGATCGATACATCGATCCCTCAACCTTAGCCTCAACCTCAGCCTGCTCGCTCTTCAGCATTTCCTTAGAACTCCACCTGCACGAGTCCCGGCCCGACGATCTTTGCCTGGAGTTCCCTGCCAGAATCCTGATTGCTCACCATGATGGTTTGACCGACGCGACCGCTCGATTTCGTCACTCCATAAGCTTGAATCGACAGTCCGCCCCGCTTCGCTTCGATCATGACCCGATCACCTTTCTTGACCAGAACCGGCGCTTTCAAAAATCCTGTACGAAACGGGACATCAGCCGGGAGCGGGCGTGCCGCGCTCTTACCGATCACCTCTTCCCGATCGGTCATAAAGGGATGGGACAACTGGTGCGTACGCATGCGCACCGTCTTCAAATCCTGACCATCGATGATTTCATCGGATTTCAAGGACCGATTTGGAGCAAGCGCATCGATCATCGCCGCCACATCAGCCAATACCTCGACGGTGTTCCAGGATTTCCCATTCACATTCACTGCCATCTGAAACATGCGGCGCCCCAGCCTCTCGTCGTTCGACACAGGAATGACATGCAGTTCCATGTCTCCCGACGGAACTTTGATCGGCTCGGAAGGGTCCAATACCGTCACCTGCACGTCTTTCACTTTGCGGCCCCACTCGGCTTCCAGATAGCCGCGAATCGTCTTGGTGAGCAGATCACCGGAGATCTCGCGCTCGGCAGGGCGAGTGGCGCCGCCCTCATGGGAACGATGGCCCGGAGCGGCCAGCGAAACCGGCATCGCCTCTGAACGACCCGCCTCCGCCGACGTCACACTCCCTAACGTCGCACTGAGCAGGAACAGCACTGACACAAGATGAAATCGACTCATGGCTCCCTCTTCTCGTTACCGTCTGAGATTGTTGGCAATGGCCATCATTTCATCGGACGCTTGGATCGTCTTGGAGTTGATCTCATAACTGCGTTGCGCGATGATCATGTTGACCATTTCTTCCGCCAGATTGACGTTCGAGCTTTCCAGGAATCCCTGCTGAATCGTGCCGAATCCGGTGGAAAACCCGCCGGTTCCCTGTGTAGGCGGACCGGACGCAAAACTGTCGATGAACAGATTATTCCCCATCGCCACCAGACCCGACGGATTGTCGAAACGCGTCAATTGAATCTGTCCGACCTGTGACGCCTGCGTCACGCCAGGCAGCAGCACAGAGACGGTGCCGTCCTGGCCAATATCGACCTTCAAGGCGCCGGACGGAATCGTGATGACAGGATTCAGCAGATCACCGTCACCGGTGACGACATTGCCCACGTTGTCCCGCTTGAACGATCCGTTTCTGGTGTACATGATGGTACCGTCAGAACGGGATACTTGAAAAAACCCTGGACCATCGATGGCCAAATCGAGCTCATTGTTCGTCTGACGCATATTCCCCTGGAGCCACTCCTTCGCAACCGTCGTAGGCCGGACACCGGCGCCGACTTGGATACCGACAGGAAAGACCCCGACGTTCGACGCATTCGTGCCGGGAAGCCGCTGAATCTGGTACAGCAGATCGGCAAACTCCGCCCGGCTGCGCTTGAACGAGTTCGTATTGACGTTCGCAAGATTATGCGCAACCGTATCGACGTTGATCTGCTGGGCTGTCATTCCGGTCGCCGCCGTCCACATTGCTCGAATCATAGAATCCCTCCCGCGTCCCTCATCATTTGCAAAGCAACTCTCAACTCGGATTCTGGCGCTTCACAGACTTACAACACTCGTCCGACGTTCTGAATCGCCGTGTCCGTCATCCGGTCGAATGCCTGCATCAATTTCTGCGCCGACTCATAACTCCGCATCCCCTCCATCATCTTCACCATCTCACTAATGGCACTGACGTTGGACTCTTCGATATGCCCCGCCTGGACCTGGGGATTCTTGGCCACCGTCCCCTTATCCGAGATGTACAGCCCGTCGGCGAATTTCTGCGGCATCTGATCATCGGGGAATTCCATGACCTTGATCCGGTCTACCGGCTTGTCGTCGACCTTGATTTCGCCTTGTGTCGTAATCTCCATTTTCCCGACAGGCATCTTGATCTCGCCCTTCGCTCCCATCACCAGATGTCCCAGATTGGTAACGAGCCGGCGTTGATGATCGAGTGAGAACATGCCATTGCGGCTATACCGTGCGCCCTGAGGCGTCTGCACTTCAAAAAAACCGCCGCCTTGAATGGCCAGATCCAACGGATTGCCGGTCAATCGGATCCGACCCGGCTCAAAGGTGGTCTTCAAACGAGGCGGCGCCGTAAACACCCGTTCAGGCGCGCCCAACGGCCGCGCCATGATCTGCTGCGCGAGTCCGGCGCCGGATCCGATACCGGGGACCGCCGCATGCGCACGAGGCAGCATCGCCTTGAAGGCCTGTTCATCTTGCTTGAAACCAGCCGTATTCACGTTTGCCATGTTGTTGGCAAAGACCTGCATGCGCCGCTCATGCGCCAGTGCACCGGATAAGACGGGGTAAATACCTCGATCCATGATCACGCCTCCTTGTCACACTTCAGACACAGTACCTTCGCAACCCTCGTGCCACATCTACGACCATACCGCGATGACTGCTGCACACGGCCAACGCGAATGTTCCCACTGAGCCGCACTCACAAGTCCCGACCTGCATACTTCGACCAGGCTGTTTCTGCCCTGCTCCGGTAAAATCTTCCGGGCTGCCGTTCCCTCTTTACCGCTGCCATACGTCATCGCGCCGCCTGTAAAGAAGTCTTCAGCCTCACAATAGCTTTGGTGTGAATTTGACAAACACGCGACTCGGTGACTTTGAGCATCTCCCCGATTTCCTTCATGGTGAGCTCTTCAAAGTAGTACAAGGTCAGTACGAGGCGTTCCTTCTCTGGAAGATTCTGGATGGCCTCACCGACAGAATCCCGCTCCCGTTCGTTGACCAATGTCGCCAGCGGATCGGGATTGTGGGTATCGGCCAGCATCGTGACGACCTTGGGCTTATCGGGATCGGACAGATTGAGATCGTCGATGCTGACGACCACCGCGCCTCTGGCGCGGAGCGTA
>JABMDH010000045.1:0-7388 GCA_015904075.1 Nitrospira sp. | reverse complement strand
GGAGACGGAGCACACCGTTCGGCAATTCAACGAGAGCCAACCGCAGTTCGAGCCGATGCTGTTGCCGGAGCTTCATGTGCGGGGACGCGCTTTCGGCCATGCATCCTTGGGCGGCCGTCCCAAGCGATTCATCAGCTGTATCTGTGTCCGTTGCAGCAGCCCGATTCGCTCGTGCACCGAACGCGGAATCCAATCCATCGAGCGAATCTCATCAAGCATCGCCCCACGAATCCGGAACTCAGCGTAGGTCTTGAACTTGGCCTCACGCGACGGATCATATTTATCCATGGCGTCCATGAGGCCGATCGTGCCGACTGAAATCAAATCTTCCGCGTCCAGATAGGGCGGAAGACGAAAGGCAAACCGATGGGCCATCACACGGATTACATGAGCGAATTCTTTGATGATCCGCTCACGTCCGACTTCATCGGCTGAACCAGGTGTCCGCTCTTGTATTGGGGCTATGTTGCTCATCATACAAATTCCTGCGCGTCCTTTCGTCGAATGAACATGGAGGGGCGCCTGCTCGTCTTCTCCACGGCCATTGCAATTCCTAGTCCTCCGCAATGGGGAAATGGAGTTGCACGTTTCTCATAACCGGTTTCGTACTGTCTGCACATGCCTTCCGATCTCCCGAACCCGCTTACCCCACAATCGTTCCTATGCGCCCTTCAGTCCCCGTTGCCAAAGCAACTGGACGGAGCCTTTGGGAATATCCGACATGGGCCACTGCATCACTTGCTCTGCCAGCTTGATGAATGCCTGGGATGCCGGCGAGTCCGGGAATGCTTCCACCACCGATTTTTGCCTGGTGACCGCCAAGGGCACATAGTCGTCGTGCGGGATATACCCCACATATTCGACCGCCACATGGAGAAACTGGTCGATGGCCCGGTCCAGCTTCCTGAATACCTCCGCCGCTTCCCGACGGCCTTTCGCCTGATTGACCAGCACTTTAAAATGCCGCTCCCGGTACTGACGCGCCAGCACTTTGATCAGGGCGTAGGCATCGGTCAGGGACGTGGGTTCCGGCGTTGCGACCACCACCGTTTCATGAGCCGAGGACGCAAAGAACGTGACATTGGATGAAATGCCCGCGCCGGTATCGATCAGCAACACGTCCATCCCGGCAGCAAGCTGCTCCAATTGCTCATGGATGATGATCTGCTGCGAGTCGGTCAACGCCGTAAGATGCGGTACGCCGGAACTGGCGGGCAGCACACGGATGCCTGCGGGACCTTCCACTGCAATCTCGTCCAGCGTGCGTACGCCCGACAATACGTCTTCGATCGTGTAGCGGGGCACCAGCCCCAGCAACACATCCAAATTCCCCAATCCCATATCCGCATCCAACACCAATACGCGCTTTCCCGATCGCGCGAGCGCAACCGCCACATTCGCCGCCACATTGGTTTTCCCAACCCCGCCTTTTCCGCTCGAGACGGCAATGACGCGTGTGCCGGGGTCACACAGCTCACGACCGATGACGGCTGTATCCAAACGGCTTATCGTGCTCTGCATGAGATTCCTCCTACCATTCGTTCGATGCGCACATCGCCCCGACTGCTTCCGGCACAGGTGTCTCTCCAAGAGACCCCGATGGCCGGCTCATGGGCGCGCGGGAGACGACATACCGCTGCGCCATCAGACACTCCGCCAAACGTTCCGGCGAGGCGAGTTCGATATCTTCCGGGATCCGCTGCCCAACCCCCCAATAGGAAAGCGGCAGACCGGTATGACGGGCCACGTCGAAGATGGTCCCGAAGGATTCGGTGTCATCCAGCTTTGTAAAGAGCAGCCGCAACAACGGCAGATCCTTGACCCGATCCAGGACTCTATGCAGATCCCTTTCGTGAGACGATGCCGGAAGAACCACATGTGTCGTCATGACAGATTCCTCGCCGATGAGCCGATGCAGTTCCGCCGCAGACGACACATCCTCCGGTCCGACGCCAGGCATATCAATAAGGACCACGTCCGCCCGCCCATACCGGCGCAGCCCCTGGTGTAGCTGCTGCGGCGACTGCGCAGCCGCGAACGGGATACCAAGTGTGCGCGCATACTGGCGCAATTGATCGACTGACGTTTCTCTATAGGTATCAAACGTCACCACGGCTACTGACTGCCCCAGTTCAATCCGGTGATGCGCCGCTAACTTGATGACCATCGATGTTTTGCCGGCCCCGCTTGGACCGAGGATCACGCCAATCGCACGGCTGCCTTCCCTGCCAAGAATCGGTCCACTGATTCCGATACGGCAGGCAATGGCCTCTTGAAGAGCCGTTGCAACCGCGTCCTCGTGCTGGCACTCATCAGGCCCCAACCTCTCCAGCAGATCATCGCCCAACATCTCCGCCGTCGATGGACGCATCCCCTGCTGGATGAAGGATCGGCACAACCGCGCGATGACCGGCGGTTTCTCCGCTTCTATCGACTGGGTTTCCGGTGGCAACGATTCCGCCAACAGGCGGCTCACTTCACGCAGCTCGGCGCGAAGATGCTGCAGGCGATGCCGCGTCCTCTTCTCACCGGCTGCCTGCCTCGGCAACGCAACCGGCGCTGGAACGGCCGACTCAGTCGGCGAGTGAATCGCCGCCATCACAGATTTGAGTGCCGCCTGGAAACTCTTGACCACCGGATCCAACACCGGCGCCGGGGGCTCAACAGGCGGCAACTCCGCCAGGGGTTTCGGTGCCTCGTCATGGCGCAACGGATCCTGTTCGGAGGCGGCCATGACTTCCAGCACAGGACGATTGAATACGCGAAGCATCCGGCCGCCCTGTTGCACTTCCTTCGACGAGAGGATGATGGCCTCAGGCCCCAGCTCTTCCTTGATCGCCCGCATAGCATCCTGCATGGTGAGGGCATGAAATGTTTTGACTTTCATCTGTTACCTCATGACAACTGAGCCAGATCGCCATCGATTCGAACGGTATCCAGTGATTGCAAACGAACCAACGCATCCACTTCATTGAGACCCATGACGGGCACCGAATGGAGCAGGCGGTCGCTTAACCGCCGCAAGTGGCGCCGAACCACCGGCGAGCACAGCACGATGGGCTGTTGTCCGCGAGCAGCCACCCGTTCAGCCGCCTGTTTGAGACCGCTCAAGAGCTTATGCGACATGGCAGGATCGAGATTGAGAGACGCGCCCTGCGGGAGTACGGCCGCCTGTTCCCATGACCGGCACCGAATGGAGCAGACGGTCGCTTAAGCGCCGCAAGTGGCGCCGAACCGCCGGCGAGCACAGCACAATGGGCTGCTGCCCGCGAGCCGCCACCCGTTCAGCAGCCTGCTTGAGACCGCTCAAGAGCTTGTGTGACATCGCAGGATCGAGATTGAGGGATGCGCCTTGCGGGAGCACCGCCGCTTGTTCCGCCAAGGACCGATCCAGCTGCGGATCCAGTGTGATGACTTGGAGCGTACCGTCGGGCAACTGATATTGTTTGGTAATCGTCCTCGCCAGCGCCTGGCGCGCAAATTCCGTGAGGACATCGGGATCTTTGATCGTGGCGGCATGATCGGAGACGGCTTCCAGAATGGAGCGAAGATCGCGGATCGGAATCCCCTCTTTGAGCAGATTACCGAGAATGCGCACCACTGTGCCGAGCGGCAACAACGTCGGAATCAACTCCTCGACCAGTTTTGGATGGGCTTTCCCGACGTCATCCAGCAGCGCTTGCACTTCCTGCCGTCCGACCAATTCATGGCTATGGCGCTTGATCATTTCAGAGACATGCGTCGTCATCGCCGAACTTGCATCGACCACCGTGTACCCTGCCATCTGAGCCTGCTCGCGGGCATCTTCCGACACCCACAGGGCCGGGAGTCCAAACGCCGGCTCCTTCGTCGCAATCCCCTGCACCAGACCTCGCTGGCCGGTACCGGGATCGATCGCCAGCAAATGGCCGGGCAGGACATCGGCCTTGGCAATTTGCACCCCTTTGAGGATGACGGCATACTCATTGGGTCGTAGCTGGAGATTGTCGCGAATATGGATTGGCGGGACGACGAAGCCCATGGACTCCGCAAACTGACGCCGCAATCCTTTGATCCGGTCTAAGAGCGCGGTCCCCTGCGTGCCTTCGACAAGACCGATGAGCCCGTAGCCGACCTGCACTTCCATCAGGTCGAGCGGGGTAACTTTCGTTGAACCCTCATCGGCCTTCGGTACAGCGGGAGCCTGGTCGACCGCTGCCGGAGTCTGCTCTTGTTGATGCAGACGATAGGCCATCCAGGCTACGCCTGCCCCTAACGCTAAAAAAGCCAGGTGTGGCAGACCGGGAATCAGTCCGAGCACGAGCAGGATCCCGGCGGCCGTGCCGACGGCTTTCGATGAAATCAACAACTGCCTGGTCATTTCGCCGCCGAGATCGGTGTCGGACGCGGCACGCGTCACCACGATGCCCGCCGCCGTCGACACGATCAACGCGGGTATCTGCGCCACCAGTCCTTCTCCGACCGTCAGCAACGTATACGTTTGCGCCGCCAACGCCGGACTCATCCCTTGCTGCAGGATGCCGATCGCTAATCCCCCCACAATGTTGACCAGAATGATGATGATGGCCGCGATCGCGTCCCCACGCACAAATTTACTGGCGCCGTCCATCGCACCGTAAAAATCAGCCTCTTCGTTGATCTCGCGGCGGCGGCGGCGCGCATCGGCTTCATTAATCAATCCGGCGTTGAGATCGGCGTCGATGCTCATCTGCTTCCCGGGCATCGCATCCAAGGTAAATCGCGCGGCGACTTCCGCCACACGACCGGCGCCTTTGGTAACCACCACAAAGTTGATGATAACGAGAATGGCAAACACCACCAGCCCGACGGTGTAGTTCCCGCCCACGACAAAATTGCCGAATGCACGGATCACTTCCCCTGCCGCGCCGGGCCCTTCATTGCCGTGAAGCAAGATCAGACGGGTCGACGCGATATTGAGCGACAACCGCAAGAGCGTGATCATTAACAGAATGGAGGGGAACACAGAGAATTCAATCGGTCGCCGTACTTGCAGCCCGACCAGCAGAACGATCACGGACAACGTGATGTCGAAACTCAGCAGCAGGTCGAGAAGAAATCGAGGCAGCGGCAGAAGCATGACCATTAAAATGGCCACGACGCCCACGGACATAACAATGTCAGGGTGCTTGATGAAGGATGCGTGCTGAATCGGTTCCACTTTAGTCGTCATGATCGTTTGAGAAGGCTGCGGTCAAGGTTAGGACTGCGTGTTCGAACCTCGACGTCACCTCACCCTGAGCTTTTCCCTGTCCTTACTCTTTTCCCAATCCGTCCGGTGCCGCCCCCCGGGCCCGGTACACAAATGCAAGGATTTCAGCCACGGCACGATAGAGATCCGCGGGAATCTCTTTCCCGACCTCGATCAGCTTGAAGAGCGTCCGGGCCACGAATTTGTTCTCCACAACCGGCACACCATGGTGTCGGGCCAACTCCCGAATGCGCTCGGCCACTAAACCCGCACCCTTGGCCACCACGAACGGCGCCGCCATTTTTGTCGAATCGTACTTGAGCGCCACCGCCAGGTGTGTGGGGTTTGTCACCACCACATCCGCCGTCTTCACATCCGCCATCATGCGTTTTCTGGACATCTCGCGCTGCGCGGCACGGACCCGGCCCTTCACCAATGGATCGCCTTCCGAGGACTTATGTTCTTCTTTGATTTCCTGTACGGACATACGAAGACTGCGTTCCCACTCATACCGCTGATAGAAATAATCCAATCCGGCGAGGACTCCGATTGCACCGGCCACCGCCAAAGCTGTCTTGAGCGAAAGTTTTCCGGCCAGATGCAGCGCAGTCCCCATATCGTATTCCATCAGCGCGGGCAGCTGGAGCAGGTCATGCCGCATCACGAACAACCCCACACCCGTGATGATCGCAATCTTGAGCAACCCCTTGATCAGTTCGACCACTGACCGCAGGGAGAAGATACGAGCAAGCCCTTTCAACGGATTGATACGGGCAAAATCCAATTGCAGCGCTTCCGCCCGCCAGAGCAATCCCGTCTGCGCCAGAGACGCCCCGCCCCCGATCAACAGAATGGCGCCTAGAATCGGCAGACTGATCGTGAGAACCGTGACACCGGTGCCCATGACGACGGTATAGATCTCTTCACTCGTGACGCCGTTCCGGAAGGCCTCAGGAAACGAAATCGTCAGTCCATTCCTGGTCATCTCGATCATCTGCTGCATACCCGCCGGTATCAGCGCCGCCAGGAATCCGATCCCGCCGAGCAGGATGGCCGCAGTAGACAGGTCATGGCTTCTGGCCACCTGACCTTTCTTCCGCGCGTCTTCTTTGCGCTTCGGTGTCGCTTTCTCTGTCTTATTATCGTTCTCGTCAGCCATGGCCTAAGATTTTGAGAATCCCCTCAATGACAAACTGGAGCCGTTCGATCTCACGAGTGAACAGCCCTATCGTAAACGGCATCGACAAGCTCAATACCGCCAGACCGGCTGCGATGGTCACGGGAAAACTGAGGACAAAGACATTGATCTGGCTGACCGCTCGTCCAAGAATGGCCAGCAGAATATTGATGACAAGGATGGTGACCAGCACCGGGGCGGACAGTTTTAGCCCGATTGTGAACATCTCCTGGGAGAGGCGTAATACCTCCTCACCCAGTGCCGCCGGCAGCGCGGCGCCGAACGCCGGAATCGCGTCATAGCTGGAGACAATGGCGGCGACGATCAACATATGGGCGTTGAGCGAGAGAAATACCAGCGACGCCAGCAGCGTAAAAAATTGACCGATAATAGGCGTATGATGCGCCGTAGCCGGATCGACGATCTGCAATACGCCGAACCCCATCTGCACACCGATCAAATCGCCGGCCAATTCCAATGCCCCGAAAAACATCCGCACGGCCAGGCCGATTGTCAGACCGATCGCCATTTCGCCCATCAGCCCGCCGGCCAGCGCAAGAGGATCATACGGCACAGCGGGAAGACGGATGACCGGAGCCAGCGCCGCTCCCAACACCAGCACCAGCGCCACCTTTACTTTCATCGGAACCGTCCGCCCGCTCAGAATCGGCAAGGCGGCCAGCAACCCGCCGATCCGTGATACCAGCGCCAGAAAGGACTGGAATTCAGGGAGGAGAATCTGGATTGTCTGCGTCAACGCCATTGAAATGCCCTTAGCTCCGCTTGTATCTCGTAACTCGTAAACACAACTGTGGGAACGTCATGCTGTTTTGCGCTTTACGCTCCGCTACTGCACATAGTTCGGGATACTGATCAGCAAATTGGCCGTGTAGGTAGCCAACAGGTTCAGCATCCACGGCAAAAACACCAGGAGCGCCCCGAACAGGGTCAGTACCTTTGGCACAAAGGACAGCGTCGGCTCATTCAACTGCGTCATCGCCT
>JABMDH010000044.1:10599-21614 GCA_015904075.1 Nitrospira sp. | reverse complement strand
ACGGCACCCTTGGCCATCACCACGTACTTCTCGGCTAAGCGGGCGGCGAAATGCAGCCCCTGCTCGACTAAGAGAATCGCAAACCGCCGCGACTGCTTAAAGCCGATGATCACGTCCTCGATCTGATCCACGATCGAGGGTTGAATCCCTTCCGTCGGCTCATCGAGCAACAAGAGCTTCGGGCGCGACAAGATCGCGCGGCCGATGGCGAGCTGCTGCTGCTCGCCGCCGCTCAACACCCCGCCGGGCCGATTCAAGATCTGCGTGAGCTTGGGGAACAAGTGATAGACCTCGTCGAAGGCCGCCTGCTCGGTCACATCCCCGCTGATCACGGGACGATTCCAATAGCCCAGAAGCAGATTCTCCCGCACCGTGAGATGGGGAATGATCTCCCGCCCCTGCGGGACATAGGCCAAGCCCCCCTTGGCCCGGCGATCCGTCTTCTCATGCGTAATGTCCTGGCCGTCGAAGGTGATCGTGCCGGAGCGCACGGGCAAGAGCCCCGTGAGGGTCTTGAGCGTGGTGGTCTTCCCCACGCCGTTACGCCCCATGAGGCAGACCACTTCCCCCGGCTCGACGGTAAAGGAGACGTTCCGGAGAATGTGGCTTTCGCCGTAGTACGCGTTGACGTTGGTCAATTCCAGAGTCAGAGCCATAGGACGTGTTCCACTCCGCGGACCAGCCCGGCGCTCAATGCGCCACCTTGGCCCGGCCCAGATAGATTTCCCGCACATGGTTGTCGGCCTGCACCTGCTCCACGGTCCCTTCACAAATCACGGTGCCTTCGGCCAACACGGTCACCACCCGCGCAATCTGCCGCACAAAGTCCATGTCGTGCTCAATCACGACGATCGCATGCTTTTCGGCCAGCGATTGCAGTAAGCGCCCGGTCTGCTCGGTTTCTTTATCGCTCATGCCGGCCACCGGCTCATCCACCAGGAGGAGCAACGGATCCTGGAGGATGACCATGCCGATTTCGAGCCACTGTTTCTGGCCATGCGAGAGCGACCCCGCTCGCGTATGCGCATCGGCGGATAAGCCGATGGTCGCCAGCGCCTCGCCGATCCGTTCGCGCTCGGCCGGGGTGGAGCGGCCCATCAGGGTGGGAAACACGCCTTTGCTCGGCCGCTTCAACGACAGATCCAGGTTCTGCCAGACGGAGAGGTTCCCGTAGATCGAGGGGGCTTGGAACTTCCGCCCCACGCCCAGCTTGGTGATATCCTCGGCGTTCTTGCCGACCAGGCTGGTGTTCTTCCCAAAGGTAATGGCGCCGGAGGTCGGATGGGTTTTGCCGCAGATGACATCGAGCAAGGTGGTTTTGCCGGCGCCGTTCGGCCCGATCACGACGCGCAGCTCGTTGTACTGCACGCTGAAGTTACAGTTATTGAGCGCCTTGAAGCCGTCATAATCCATGACGACGTTCTCGCACTTGAGGATCAGGTCGTTGGCGGTGGTCATGTGACGGCGCCTCCGGTGCGGGGCACGGTCGGAGTTTCCGGCCCGGCCTCGGGTGCACTCGGCGTGCTCGCCTCGTCCTTGCGGGCAAACAGCTTGCGCAGGATGCCGACGAGCCCGTCGGGAAAGAGCGTCACGACGACGACGAAGAGCCCGCCCAGGATAAAGGGCCAGGCCTCGGGGAAATAGTTGGTCAGCACGCTCCGGCCATAGTTGACGGCGACGGCCCCCAGGACCGCGCCGATTAAGGTGCCGCGTCCGCCGACGGCGACCCAGATGACGACTTCAAGCGAGGGCAGCACGCCGATCTGTGCCGGGGTAATGATGCCCACCTGCGGCACATACAACAACCCCGACAAGCCCGCGAGCCCGGCCGCCACGACGAACACAAATAACTTATAGACCCACGGGGTGTAGCCCGAGAAGGTGACGCGTTGTTCGCTGTCGCGAATGGCAATTAACACCTTGCCGGCCCGTGACGCCACGATCCACCGGCACAACAGATAGGCGGCGCAGAGGGCGATGACGGTCAGGATATAGAGGCCCCGTTGGGTGGCGGGATCCGTGAGGCGAAATCCCAGGGCTTGCTTGAAGTCGGTGAGGCCGTTGGTGCCCCCCAGCCGGGTCTCGTTACGGTTGAACACCAGCCAGGCCGCAAAGGCCAAGGCCTGGGTGATGATGGCGAAGTACACGCCCTTGATCCGGCTGCGAAAGGCGAGAAATCCAAAGATCGTGGCAAAGAGGATGGGGACCAGCATCGCCCCCAGGAACCCGCCCCAAAAACTCTTAAACGGATACCAGAACAGCGGCAGTTCCTTGACCTGGGTCCACACCATGAAGTCCGGCAACTCGCTGCCATAGACGCTCTCCGACCCGATCTGCAACGACAGGTACATCCCCATGCAGTAGGCCCCGAAGCCAAAAAAGACGCCTTGCCCTAAGCTCAAGACGCCGCAATAGCCCCAGATCAAATCCAGCCCCAACGCCAGGATGGCAAAGCACAGGAACTTGCCGAATTGATTCAAGCGAAAATCCGAGAGGTGCAGCCAGGAGTCTTCCGCCGGCAGCACATTGAGCAGGGGCAGCACGATCAGAAAGATCCCCGCAGCCACGGCCACGACGAGGGTTTCCCGGTTGTCCGCTTTCGGCATGGCGGGTTCAGGCATCGGCGTTCCGTCCTTTCGCGGCAAACAGCCCGGAGGGCCGCCATTGGAGGAACAAAATGACGCCGACGAGAATAAAGACCTTGCCATACACGGCGCCGGTGAACGGCTCAATGAGTTTGTTCATCCCGCCGATCCCCAGGGAGGCCCAGATGGTCCCCGCCAATTTGCCCACGCCCCCGGTCACGACGACCATGAAGGAGTCGACGATGTAGTTCTGCCCCAGCCCGGGATCCACGTTGCCCACCATGGTGAGCGCCCACCCGGCGATCCCGGCGAGCCCGGAGGCGAAGGCAAAGGTATAGGCGTCCACTTTCCGGGTCGGAATCCCCAGGCACGCGCTCATGTTCCGGTTCTGGGTGACGGCCCGCACACGCATGCCCAGGTTCGACCGGAACAACAGGTAATAGATCGCCACGACGCAGATGAGGGACAGCAGGATGATGAAGATCCGGTTGTACGGCAGGTAGACGCCCACCATGACTTGCGCGCCCCCGCGTAAGGCCTGTGGCGCAATCACCGCGGTCAGGTCGCCGAAATACACGCGCGCGGCCTGCATGAGGATGAGGCTCACCCCCCACGTCGCCAGCAGGGTTTCGAGCAAGCGCCCATAGAGAAACCGGATGACGGTGGCCTCCAGGATCCACCCGGCACCGGCCGCCGCCAGAAACGCGACGGGCAGCGACACGGGAAAGTACCAATCAAACAGCTCGGGGGACAGCCAGGCCACAAACGCCTGTTGGGTGACGAAGGTGGCATACGCCCCGATCATCATCAATTCGCCATGGGCCATGTTGATGACGCCCATCAGGCCGAAGACGATGGCCAATCCCAGGGACATGATCAGCAAGATGGAGCTCAGGCTGATGCCGCGGAAGACGGTCTCGATGATGTTGGCCCAGGTGCCCCACGACTCGATTTGCTCAACGGAGGCGCGCGCCGCCGTCGCCAGGGTCTTCTGCGGCTCAGGCGCGGCCGGGTCCTGTCCCGCCTCGATCAATTCTTTGAGCAGCGGCACGCTGTTGCTGCTCCGCAGTTCGCCCAGTTTCTTGACGGCCGCCAGTTGCACGGCCGGCTCTGCGGCGCGCAGCTCCAGAAAGTTCGCGGCTTCTTCCATGGTGTACCGCACCCACCACACGGATTCGTTCGCCGCCGCCTGTTTCAAAAAGGGAATGGCTTCGGCCCGCCCGGAGGCCCCCAGATCTGATGCCGCGGAGCGCCGCGAGTCGGGCGACTCGCTCGTCAGGTTCGCCCGGTTCTTCAGCAGGTCCACTACCGGCTTGATCGCTTGCCGCACGGCCCGGCTCCCCTCCGCCCGGATCCCGTCCAGTTTCGGAATGAGGGTCGCGTCGCCCCGTTCAATCAGCAGCGCCGCCGCCGCGTTCCGCACCCCTACCTCTTCACTCGCAATATCCACCAAGGCTTGGTCGAGGGAATGTACAGAAGGCTGACTCCCGGTGGTAGTCGAGACTGCCTCATCAAATGCGAACACTGACTGGTAATCAATCCCTAAGGGGAGAACGGCGCCTAGAACGAGTCCGAGTATTGCTTTCGGAACACCGGCCAGGTTCATCGATAACAACCTCCCTATGACCACCCAGCTGATGAGAGTCCACTTACAGCAGAACTAGCCTGCATGAGCCTATTCTTAAATGGGTGCTGCGCGAATCATGCAACCCATATTCTATGGTCCACCATCTCATAAAAGACGATGCCCCCCTATCGGGAAAACCCTGAAAGCAAGCCGGGAAATCACTGAGAAGTTACAGGGAGTTCAGGAAGGCATGATGCATTTAAACTTTTGCGCAGAAACCTGGACAATTCATGAGCGTTTCTACGGCAATCGCCGATGCAGCGCTCCGGAGAATAGCGTTGCAAGTTTCTGTCTTCATGTTTCGTGTTGCCAGGAAACACGCCCCTGATACTCGAAACTCAGGGCTCGAAACCCGAAGCATTCCATGGAATTTGTTTCGCCCCTCAACCGTGCCCGGAACCCTGAGCCTGTTGAAGAGGCAACGACCCGTTAAGAGCCGTGCGGGCTAGGAGTAGGGCTGGACCAATCCGACACCGATCGCGAAGCGAACGAGACCGGGCACATCATGAATTTCGAGCCGTTCCATCAATTGGCTTCGGTGTGTTTCAACCGTTTTGACGCTCAAGTTGAGACGCTGGGCAATATCTTTTGTGGTATGCCCTTCCGCAATGAGCTGCAGAATTTCACGCTGCCGCATGCTGAGCTTGGCCAACGGACCGGAGGGCCCTTCGGGATGCTCCCGATACGCTTCAATGGCATATTTCGCGACCGCCGGAGTCAGGTAGGTCTCACCTCTTCCCACCGTCCTGATGGCCAGCTCAAGTTCAGCCAATTCTGCGCCCTTCAAGAGATAGCCCGACGCACCAGCGTGCAGCGCTTGCCGGAGATATTCTTCATTGGCATGCATCGAGACCAGAATCACACGTGTGGTCGGCGACTCCCTCACGATCCGGAATGTTGCATCGAGTCCGTTCAAGCCCGGCATTGCAATATCCATCAGCACAAGATCAGGCGCGTCTGTGTGCACCGCCTTGATGGCCTCCAACCCATCTCCCACGTCCGAGACGACTTCGATGCCATCGAGTTTTTGCAGAAGGGCCCGCATACCGGCCCTGACCAACGCATGATCTTCTACGATCACAACCCGAAGGTGGCTCATGATGTCATCGCCTCAATGGTTCCACGCCGCTTGGTCTGCTCGTGCTCGACGAGTGGAAAACGAAGGTGCAATCTCGTCCCTTGCCCCGGCGTCGACGCAATCACCAAGTTTCCGCCGGCCAATCGCACTCGCTCCTCCATACCGAACAATCCCATGCTTTCCCCGTCCAGTGCATGTTGCCGCGCCGACGCCATGTCAAATCCAATCCCGTTGTCCTGAATCACCAGCGTCACTTCCTGGTCCTGCCGAGACAATGTGAGATCGATGATCTTCGCGCTCGCGTATTTCGCGATGTTGGTCAGCGCCTCTTGCACACTGCGGAAACACGCCACCTCGATGAGGGCCGGAACCCGCTCAACCATTCCCTCAACGGAAAAATGAAGGATCCATCCATTACGCGAGGCCTGCCTGTTCGCGTACCACCGAAGCGCCGACACGAGACCCAGATCGTCAAGAATGGCCGGGCGTAAATCCAGCGCCAACGTCCGCACTTGAGTCAACAGTCGGTCCACCAACGCAAGACTGTCCATGAGGGAACCGGACCGTGCCTGTCCGACCTCACCGTGCTGGATTGCCTGGAGATCGATCTTCAGTGCCGTCAGCAACTGTCCGATTTCGTCGTGCAGATCTCGGGCAAGCCGGCTTCGCTCTTCTTCCTGCACTTGCATCAACCGGCCGGATAGTTCCCGTAGAGAGTTGTTGGCCCTGCTCAATTCGGCAGTTCGTTCTTGAACTTTCATTTCCAGCGCTTCATGCGCCTGTTGCAGAAGTGTCTCCCCTCGCTTCCGCTCGCTGATATCGCGGATGACTTTCGAGACCCCCACAAACTGACCAACCGCGTCTTTGAGCGGCGATAAGGTGACTGATACATCGATGCACCGGCTGTCTTTAGTCAACCGAACGGCGTCATAGGTATGAATGTCATGCGCACCCCGTACCGTAGCCAGCAGCCAGGCCATATCCCGCCGTAGATGCGCGGGGATCAGCGTCAGTATCGAACGACCGATCATCTCCGTGGCGGTATACCCGAAAATACGCTCTGCGCCGGCATTCCACGTGGTCACAAACCCGTCAGGAGTCACACTCAAAATGGCATCGCTGCTGCTCTCGACAATCGCACCCAGCCGCCTGGTGGCATCGTCGAGCTTCGCCCTTCTCGCTCGTGCGACAAGCCCCGCTGTAATCCACAAGAGGATAACGCCCAGAATCCGATTGAAGATCGCGATGTCCTGGGGAATACCCGGGAGAGAAAGTGTATGCCCCATGTACACGAGAACGGTCCCAATGGCCGCAACGACATAGGGGGCAATCGGCCACTCAATCCAGAGGGCCAAGAATACGCCGAAGGCATCCCCGACAACCCAGACCGCATAACCCCACGGCATGAATACATCGGCCAGGAACGTTCCGGCCAGGATCAGCGGAATGAGTGCCCGGGCGTAATTAATGTTCATGACTGTTCGCGACCTGAAAAACTCGACCGTCTAGTATCCGACGACGACGTTGACCACGAAGCGACAGAAGGCCCAGCATTCCCCGGATGTGCATGATACTCCAAACGGGGGCCATGATCGAGAGCAGGGAGAATACGATAATTACAGGAGCTTAGCAGGCTACGGAAAAAATCGCTGCCATCTTACAGATAGCACTACAAATTCGATCGCATCAGGATGCTCAAAAAGATCAATGGTCTCACCCGCCCACCCCGGTGCGCCAAGACGCCCCGTTCCACAAGCAAGGCCGGAGCGAGCGAAGAGGCGAGGAGGTACATACCAAGCTTCGCTTGAACCGCTCGTTTCGATCAGATGCGAGCGGATAGGTTTCTTGTGTCAGTTGGGCTTATTACGTTGAGCCTCTGAGCGATGCGAGAACGCCGCTGGCGGAATTTTTCAGCATCCTGTTAGTTCGTTGACTCAACTGTTTGGCGGTTCACTACCCAGACGCCGGCCAGAATAAGGCCGATGCCGATGACTTCGATGAGACCAACCCGGTTTTGTTTGGAATAGCGCTTTTCTTTCAGCCCTTGCCGCTACGGCAGGAGTCTTGATCGGCCTTCCGCTGGCCTATCTCGCAAGCCGGAAACCGACCTGGCTCAATCTGGGCTGCCTACAGGCGGCTTACGCCGGCTATGTCCTCCCCGGACCGGTTGCGGCTCTGGCTGTCCTGGTGCTGTGCCTCAAACTGGTGCCGTTCGTGTATGGCACGGTGGTCGTCTTGATCGTCGCCTACGTGCTGCATTTTCTCCCCGCCGGACTTCAGTCGCTTGAACCGGCGCTGCAGCAGATTACGCCCAATCTTGAAGAAGCAGCCCGCACATTGGGGCTCGGTGTTCAGTCAACCTGGCGTCGTGTGACGCTGCCGCTCATACGCAATGGCTTTATCGCAGCCTGGGTCCTGATGTTTCTGCAAACGATGAAAGAGTTGCCGGCCACACTGCTCCTGCGTCCGGTAGGTTTTGACACGCTGGCAATCCGTGTGTGGCTGGAGGCGAGCGAAGAGTACTATCAACTGGCGGCGCCCTCCGCACTGCTGATTGTGCTGGTCGGTTTGCCGGCGTTGGCACTTCTGTTATCGCGTGATTGGCGTGCGGCCTAGGTTGAACGATGACGACTGAATCACATCCAACCCCTGCGGACACCAACCGGTTCGACAGCCAGGCCGATCTATGCGCACCGGCAGCTCCTATTTTAGAACTGCGCTCGGTATCCTGCGCCTATGATCCGCACCGCCCGGCTATTCGTGATATTTCATTTTCAGCGCGGGAAGGGGAAATACTTTGCCTGCTCGGGCCATCAGGCTGCGGCAAAACCACTGTGCTAAGGGCCATCGCCGGCTTTGAGCCGGTGAGGTCGGGAGAGATCTTCCTGTCAGGCCGGCGAGTCTCTTCTTCCTCGGATACGATCCCCACTGAAGAACGGCATGTCGGCATGGTCTTCCAAGAATATGCCCTGTTCCCTCACCTGCGCGTCGTCGGCAACATTGCCTTTGGACTGGGTCACCTGTCCCGATCGGATCGGGAGAACCGGGTTCAAGAGATGTTGCGGCTGACTGGCTTGGAAGGTTTTGAGCGGCGCTATCCGCACGAGCTATCAGGCGGGCAGCAGCAGCGCGTAGCGTTGGCTCGGGCGTTGGTACAAAATCCGGTCGTGCTGTTGCTGGATGAACCGTTCAGTAACCTCGACCCCGATATGGCCGGCCGCATGCGCCAAGAACTCCATACGCTGTTGCGCCGGATGAAAACGACGACCATCTTGGTCACCCACGACCATGACGAGGCCTTTGCCATGGCCGACCGGATTGCCGTGCTAAACCATGGTGTGCTGGAACAGATGGATTCGCCGGAAATCATCTACCACCTCCCTTCGACGCCATTCGTCGCCGACTTCGTCGGGCAGGCCGACTTTATCACTGGACATGTCCAACAAGGCATGGTCCATACCGAATTGGGAACTTTTCCCAACACACTGGCTGCAGAAGACAACACCCCCGTGGTCGTGATGATTCGTCCCGACGATATTCACCTTCTCCCGAACAACTCGGCTGGGCCCCGTATCGTCGCCCGGCAGTTTCGAGGCTCAGAAAATCTGTATACGGTCCGGCTGAGCTCCGGCCAAATCGTCCACAGCAGCGAAAGCTCAACCAGTGTTTATCAGGAAGGAACGGCCGTTGAGCTTCGTGTATCCGCAACACATACCGTATTGTTTCGAGCCGGCCAATTCCCTGATCGAGCATAACGTGCCCGTGCGCTGACGGATTGACAGGATTCCCTGCAATCTGGCATTGATGAACCAATCTCCGGCTTTCTCGCCAGCATGGGTCACACCTCCAGAATAGGAATGTAAGGAGTCACAATGGACGCGCTGAAACACGCGGTTGATTACGGGGTGATCGGCCTCCTCCTGGTTCTGAGCCTCTGGTCGGTCGCGGTCGCCGTGGAACGCTGGCTCTTCTATCGACGGGTGGACCTGAGCCAGTACCCCAACGCACAACTGCTGGAGATCACGCTCACTAGACGTCTTGTGATCATTGGGACCGTCGCCGCCAATGCGCCCTACATTGGCCTCCTCGGCACTGTCCTTGGTATCATGTTAACCTTTCACACGATGGGGACGTCCGGTACGATGGCCGTCAATACCATTATGATCGGCTTGAGCCTGGCATTGAAAGCCACAGCCGTTGGCTTGATGGTCGCCATTCCCTGCGTCGTCATGAACAATGTGCTTCGGCGTCGTGTTGCTGAACTTTTGACCCAATACAAGGCACAACATGAAACAGGACATTGATCAGATCAATGTCATTCCGCTCGTGGATGTGATGCTCGTCTTGCTGGTCATCGTCCTGACGACGGCCACATTCATCAGTACGGGGCAGATTCCCGTGAATTTGGCGAAGGCCAAAACCGTCAGCGACCGGAAGGACGTTCCCATCATCATTACGCTCACATCGGAGGGCAACCTGTTCGTCAACGACAAACCCATCCCCGACGGAGGGCTCCCCTCTATACTGATGGCTGAATCTCGTGAGTCCGCCGTGGTCGTCCGTGCGGACAAAGTCACATTGCTGGAAAAGTTCGTCGCCCTGGTGGATGACATCCGCGGCCTTGGGTTTCAGCAAGTCAGTCTTGAGGTAATCCGTCTGCCATGATCGCGACTCGACGGCATCCAATCGATCGAACAACCCCTGAAACTACAGGCTGGGTTGTTTCCTGTCTGCTGCATGGCGGTGTGGCCATCGGCGTCGTCTTTTTCTTACAGAGCTTGCGATTGGCACCCCAGGCAGAACCATTCACATGGGATGTGGCGATGACCGCCTCCTCGCCGATGACCACTCCATCACCGCATGAAACAGCCATGGCACGGCGGGTGTCACCTTCCGTACCGCCGACACCCACACACCCGGCGACAGACCCCCCTCCTGCACAACCGGTTCTACCAAAGCCGGAGCCGGGAGAGACCGCGACGACACTCGCTCCTTCGATTGAACCGCCACCGCCTGTGTCCACCGCATCATCGTATACCGTCCCATCGACTCAGCACACGGCTGCAGCACCTACTCACCCGGTATCTCCCACTCAACTTGATTCACCACCCATCACTCCAGACATACCGACACATCAACAAGTGGACCCCTCTCCCGGACCACAACTCGCTACCAACTCTCACGCCGAACAGTTCAAGCCCATCAAGCCCGATTACGGATGGCTCTCGGAACTTATGGCCAAATGGATCGAGGATCTCGACAAACGCTATCCGGCCATGTTGCGAACCGAGGGGATTCAGGGGAAAGTTACGTTAACGGCAGTGCTGCATGAGGATGGCGTCTTGAGCGACGTGCGTGTCGCCAAGAGCTCCGGGAACGCGATGCTCGATCAAGTCGCTGTGGAAGACGTCAGAAAAGGCCCGCCCATTATGCTCTCACACCCGCTGGAACGGCCTCACATGCCGGTGAAGTTCTCGATCATCTACGATCTTAAAACAGCGCGGTAGCCACCGCCGTCGCGCGACGGCTCATGGCGCACGCAATCTGGACCGAAGCCCAGACGACAGGGTCATGGTGCCCTGATTGTCGATGATGATCGCTTCAACCCCCGCAAGCCGTTCGATCAGCGCCATCCCTCGTTCAGGCCCTAAGACGAAGATCCCGGTATCAAGGCCATCCACAAGCACGCCCTCTCTTCCGATCACCGTCACACTCTGGCACGCAC
>JABMDH010000044.1:6237-10499 GCA_015904075.1 Nitrospira sp. | reverse complement strand
CCGAATGGAAAGACAAAATCGCGATTCCAAATTCCGGCAGTGAATACTTACAGGCGGGGGTCTCCGTCATTCGCGCGAGTGTGGGAGACGAACGGACAAAGAGCTTTCTCCAGGGACTGCGAGATAATGCCGGAAGCCAGGTCTATCAGAAAAGCTCTCAAATCGTGGAGGCCGTGGCCAAAGGCCAGGTTGCCATCGGCATTGTGAATCATTATTACGTGTATCGACATCTTGCTGCGCAACCGACTGCACCGCTCGCCGTCTTGATGCCGGACCAACATGAGGGCGGCATGGGCGCAATCATGAATGTGGCGGGCGTCGGAATCCTCAAACATACCCCGCGGCTCGACAGCGCCAAACTGCTCGTCGAATTCCTGGTCGCACAGGCAGGCCAGAAGATGTTTGCCGATCTCGACAAGGAGTATCCGCTTCATCCGGAGGTTAAGGCCGATCCTGCCCTTGTCGAGCGCAAGAGCTTTCGCGCAGCCCTGGTGCCACTCACCAAGCTGGCCGAGTTGCGCGAGCCGACGCAATTGCTCATCGAACAAGTAGGCCTCCGGTAACACACGAGCCTGCTTGTGACCAATCTACGGCTCCATGCGACAGTCCCTCTCCAGTTGGCCGTGCTGGGCAGTGCGATACTTATTCTTCTGCCGCTGGGCTATGTCACTGGGCTGGCCATATCGGCCGACCTCGCGGTGTGGCAACGCCTGTGGACCACGCGCATCCCGGAGCTATTGACCAACACCGTAGCCCTGGCTGGAACCGTAGCCGTTCTAACCCTCCTGTTAGGAGTCTCGACTGCCTGGATCGTCACACGATTCGATTTTCATGGGCGCCGGCTTTGGGAAATCGCCCTCGTGCTGCCGCTGGCGATGCCGACCTATGTGTTGGCCTACGTGTACAACTATCTGTTGGGATTTGGCGGGCCGGTGGAACACCTCTGGCAAGTCTTAGCCGGACCTCAGTCCAGAATCTTCTCGCCACAGAGTTTCTGGGGCGCCACGCTGGTGATGGCACTTGATACCTTCCCGTTCGTCTATCTCCTGACCCGCAGCGCGCTCTTGAGTTTAAACGTGTCGTTCGAAGAAGTGGCCCGTACATGCGGCGCTTCCCGCGTGCGCACAATGCTCCGTGTCACCCTGCCGCTGCTTCGCCCTTCAATCGTAGCGGGAACGGCGTTAGTGATTCTCTACGTAGTTTCTGATTTCGGCGCCGTCTCTCTCTTACGCTACCAAACGCTGACCTATGCCGTCTTCCAGCAAATGACCGGACGATCCGACAACACCGCCGCCAGCATTCTGAGTATCCTGCTGGTGATACTCGCCCTGGTCTTCTTGCTGACCGAGCGTTGGTTTCGCCACAAAAGCCGATTTCACCAAACGACAGGCCGCTACCGTGCGCCACTGCGTATCAAATGTGACTCGATCAAGACAGCTGCCTTTACTGCATATCTTTCCGCCATCCTCGGTGCAGCCTTCGGTGTTCCTTTCTACTTGCTCGTGCAATGGAGCCTATCTCCGGAAGCGCTGGCAATTTTGGATGCCCGCTTCGTCGGCTTTGTCTGGAATAGCGCATTCCTTTCAGCCCTTGCCGCTACGGCAGGCGTCCTGATCGGCCTTCCGCTGGCCTATCTCGCGAGCCGGAAGCCGACCTGGCTCAATCTGGGCTGCCTGCAGGCGGCGTACGCCGGATATGTACTCCCGGGACCAGTTGCAGCCCTGGCCGTCTTAGTGCTG
The DNA here is from genome assembly GCA_015904075.1 of Nitrospira sp. The sequence continues at coordinate 8,760 of JABMDH010000044.1, read as the reverse complement.
TGCCTCAAACTGATGCCGTTCGTTTATGGTACGGCGGTCGTCTTGATCGTCGCCTATGTACTGCATTTTCTCCCTGCCGGGCTTCAATCGCTCGAACCAGCACTCCAGCAGATTACGCCCAATCTTGAAGAGGCGGCCCGCACATTGGGGCTCGGTGTTCAGACAACCTGGCGCCGTGTGACGCTTCCGCTCATCCGCAATGGCTTTATTGCCGCCTGGGTCCTGATGTTTCTGCAAACGATGAAGGAGTTGCCAGCTACACTGCTCCTGCGTCCCGTAGGTTTTGACACACTGGCAATCCGTGTGTGGCTGGAAGCGAGCGAAGAATACTATCAACTGGCGGCTCCCTCCGCACTGCTGATCGTGTTGGTGGGTTTACCTGCATTAGCACTCTTGTTGTCGCGAGATTGGCGGGCGGCCTAGGGTGAACGATGACGACTGAATCACATCTGCCCCCTGCAGAAACCAACCGGCTCGACCGTCAAGTCGATCTGTGCGCACCGGCAACTCCTATTTTAGAACTGCGCTCGGTGTCCTGTGCCTACGATCCGCACCGCCCGGCTATTCGCGATATTTCATTTTCCGCGCAGGAAGGGGAAATCCTCTGCCTGCTCGGGCCATCGGGCTGCGGCAAAACCACCGTGCTACGGGCCATCGCGGGCTTTGAGCCGGTGAGGTCCGGAGAAATCTTCCTGTCAGGCCGGCAAGTCTCTACTCCCTCAGACACGGTCCCTACTGAAGATCGGCATGTCGGCATGGTCTTCCAGGAATATGCCCTGTTCCCCCACCTCCGCGTCGTCGGCAACATCGCCTTCGGACTTAGCCACCTGTCCCGATCGGATCGGGACAACCGGGTTCACGAGATGTTGCGGCTGACTGGCTTGGAGGGATTCGAGCGGCGCTATCCGCACGACCTTCTTTCCGTGGATGCTTGATGCCCACTGGAAAACCGGCGGCATCGGGAAGCGCCCCGAATGTTTTGATATCTCCCGACAGCGCGACAACCCCTCCCCTCGCACCGGCCTTTTTCATCTCCCCTACGGCCCGATCCGCCACATACCCCTTTCCGATCCCGCCCACATCGATCTTCATCCCCTTGTGCGGAAGAAAAATGGTCTGCAGCACCATATCGATCTGAATAGCGGCCACATCAACAAGCACCTTCAGCCGTTGCAGCTCTTCATCGCTAGGAATACGTTGCCGATCGGTTACACTCCATGCTTCAATTGCAGGACCCACCGCAATATTGAATCCGCCCTCCGTCAGTCTCGCCATCTCCAGAGATCGAGCCACCAGATTCAAAGTCTCCCGACTCACGGCCACAGGCCGGCGACCGGACTCGGCATTCACCTGCGAAAGCTCGCTCTCTGGAATCCAAGTACTCAATAATCCTTCAAGTCGCTTGATCTCATTGAACCCTGCCTGAATTGCCTTGTATCCCACATCCTTGTCAGGCGCCACGGCTGTAATCGTCACCAGGGTCCCCATATGCATTTGGGCTCGCTTGACCGCCACATTCTGAGAAGGAGACATAATTCCGGCACAGCCGACGGTCATGAGGAGAAGAAAAACAAGAGCGCTCAATTGAAGAGCCTTCTGCCCCACAATCACTGATGTCCAAACGCTTTTGCGGCGATTCCATCCACTCATGGCAGAGCAAAATTATAGGGAACAGCGCAGAGGATTGCACCTGCGACGATCTCCGACTTCAATCGTACGTCCGGATTAGGGTAATGGATCCCCTCTTGACAGGAATGCGCCAATTGAGATATTAATAATCGTTCTCAATTTCATTTATTTGCTATTGCGCCATGATAACAACAAAGACCCCCGTTTCAGAATGTGCTCAAGGCAATGAAACCCGCTGCGAGTGCGGTCAATTGATCGCCAAAGTCGTGGGTGGAGGGTTGGAGCTCAAGTGCAAACGCTGCAAACGCATCGTCATGATCCCCTTCTCCTCGATTCAAGGATGGAGCAGCGTTACATCATGAATCGTTCAATGAAAAGAGGACTGCCACAGATCAGATTCCGTTCGTTCGTTCAGTGTCTCCATTTACAAACCACAGGCCAGAGACCATTGAGTCCCGAGTCAGACCACCATCTTTCTTTACCTGGGAGGATACCGATGATTATGCGGTCACTCCTCGGGGCTCTTTCAATCATTGCGCTGTCGGTTGCACCGGTCTTCGCAGAAGAGAGCCTTGAGGAACGAGTCAAGAAACTCGAAGAAGCATTGAGAAAAGCGCAGGAGCACGAATCCCGCGAAATTCACCCGGAACGGTCATCGGTACCGGCAACCCAATACCCAGTGCCGACCGGTCCGATGACCGACATCAAGGTTGAGCGAAAGGGAGAAGAGAAGGTTCCTCTCGGATTCGGGTCGACCGGGTCCGGCAAACTGATCTATGCCAAACCGTTTCTCAGCATGCCGAAGGCGACGATCGGAGGCTATGCCGACGTCATGTACAACATCCTCTCCCGGCAGAATCTGGACAATCCGAGTCGCAACAGCTTCGGCCAACA
>JABMDH010000044.1:0-6137 GCA_015904075.1 Nitrospira sp. | reverse complement strand
TCACTGCAATGACCGCGCCTTCTTTCCGTGGATGCTTGATCCCGACAGGAAAACCGGCAGCATCCGGAAACACCCCGAAGGTTTTGATATCTCCCGACAACGCAACAACGCCTCCCTGTGCACCGGCCTTTTTCATTTCCTCTACAGCCCGATCCGCCGCGTACCCTTTTCCAATCCCGCCCACATCAATCTTCATCCCCTTATGCAAAAGGGAAATAGTCTGTCGTGCCATATCGATCTGAATAGCGTCCATATCAACGAGTACTTTCAACCGTTGCAGCTCGTCATCGCTAGGAATATGTTGCCGTTCAGTTACACTCCAGGCTTCAACCGCGGGCCCCACTGCGATATTGAATCCTCCCTCCGTCAGTCTCGCCATCCCCATCGATCGAGCCACCAGATCCACGGTCTCCCGGCTCACGGTCACCGGCCGGCGACCGGCTTCAGCATTCACCTGCGACAGCTCGCTCTCTGGAATCCACGTACTCAATAATCGTTCAAGCCTCTTGATCTCATTGAACCCTGCCTGGATTGCCTTATGTCCTGCTTCCAGATCAGGGGCCACGGCTGTAATCGTCACCAGCGTCCCCATTTGCACTTGGGCTCGCTTTACCACCGCATTGCGAGAAAGAGACATTGCTCCGGCACAGCCTGTCATCACCACACTAATAAGAAGAAGAAAAAGTGTACCTGCATGAAAAAACTTGCCTGCCATAGTGACCAACTTGCACATACCTGTACGGTGCCCCCATTCACTCATCGATGGAAGGAAATTATAGAGCCCCGCACAGAGGATTGCATCAATCAGCAAGCAGCGACCACGCACTTGACAATGGATGATTTCATGAGATATTAATAATCGTTCTCAATTTCACTTGGGAAAGTTTTTCACCAGATGGTCACTGCAAATGCCCCGGGCTCAAACTGCTGTCAGAATGGCGAAACCCGCTGCGAGTGCGGCCAATTGATCGCCAAAGTTGTCGGCGAAGGACTAGAACTCAAATGCAAACGTTGCAAACGCATCGTCTTAATCCCCTTCTCTTCGATTCAAGGATGGAACAATCTCACTGCGGGAGTCGCTTCATGAAAGGAGGTCTGCCAACACTACACCCGGTTCATTCCTTCTCTTTCGTTCTATACCAACCACAGGCCAGAGACCGCCGAGTCCCGAGTCAGACCACTATCTCACTTTGCCAGGGAGGGTACCGATGATTACGCGGTTACTCCTCGGGGCTCTTTCGATCATTGCGCTGTCGGTTACACCGGTCTTCGCAGAGGAGAGCCTGGAGGAACGAGTCAAAAAACTTGAAGAAGCGTTGAGGAAAGCGCAGGAGCGCGAATCCCGTGAAATTCAGCAGGAACGGTCATCACCGCCGGCTCCCCAATATCCGATGCCGGCTGGTCCAATGACCGACATCAAGGTTGAGCGAAAGGGAGAAGAGAAAGTTCCTCTCGGATTCGGATCTACGGGGTCCGGCAAACTGATCTACGCCAAGCCATTTCTCAGCATGCCGAAAGCGACGATCGGAGGCTATGCCGACGTCATGTACAACATCCTCTCCCGCCAGAATCTCGACAACCCGAGCCGCAACAGTTTCGGCCAGCAGCGATTGGTCCCCTTTATCTATGGAGATATTACCGATCGTGTGAAATTCGCGGCTGAAATCGAGATTGAACGCGGAGGGACAAATTCTCCACAGGGAGACGGCTCAATCCAGGTTGAATTCGCCCAAATGGACTATCTGGTCAATGAAACGATCAACCTCCGTGGCGGTATCTTGTTGATGCCGGTCGGCAAGTTCAACTTGCTGCATGACTCACCCTTGAACGATCTGGTTGATCGGCCGATGGTGTCCAGAATTATCATCCCTAGCACCTGGTTCGAAGCAGGCGCCGGTATCTACGGAACCATCTACCCAACAAGCCTGTCGAAGATCGATTACGAAGTCTACGCTGTCAACGGCATGAACCAGACGGCTGGGACCATCACCGATTTGGGAGTTCGCAGTGCCCGTGGAAGCGTGTCCCGAGACCGTGATGACAATAAGGCAGTCGTCGGGCGAGTCGCGATCAGCCCCATGTTGGGCATTGAAGTCGGCGGATCCGCCTATCATGGACAGTACAGACAGTCTGCAGGAGCCTTAGGATCCGGATGGATCAGCATCTATGCGTTGGACTGGACGCTCCAGCGTGGCCCCTTTGAGGTTATCGGAGAAGCGGCCATCTCCAGAATCAGCAACAACAGAACCGCTACCAACCTCATTGGCCCGCCTCACTCCTGTTGGAGACTTCAGCACCAACAGCAGTGCTCCGATGGATGGAGACGGATTCCTGTTCCAAATGGCCACATATTTCTAAACCTGTATCGGTTGCGCTCTGCCATTTCAGACAGAGCGCAGCCTCAGGATCGAGGATTTTACATGTACCGGCTTCGACGATTTCTCTTCATCATGATCATGACCACTTGGTTCCCAGGCTGTGCTTTCTTGGGCGGGATGCACGAACTAATCGCCGTATGCGACTATGACCGTGCATGGGTGGCCGCCCTCGACACGGTAAAAGACCGTTCGGTCAATACACAGGAGAAGGATGCCGGTCTTATCGTAACCGACTGGCTTGAAATACCAATGCCCGGACGAACATACGGAATTTTTGGAAGAGACATGGGAGACAGCAAAGACCGGTCCCGCATCACCCTCCGCGTCAAACACCTTGATGATGGCACCCAGATCAGTTTTATCGAAGAGCGGCAAAGCTGGGTATTCCGAGGTGGCTCCCGGCTCTTTGGGTGGGCCTCGACTGATCCCTCCAAATACGTCATGCGCGATCTACAAAGCCGCCTGGATACGAAACTGAAGGAGCGCGGATGTTCGCTTGCATCACTCTGATTCTGGGCATGACCATGGGATTGATCATCCCTGCTGTATCGCGCCCTGCGTGGGCAGCCGACAAGGTGTGGGATAACGAGCTACGCCGCCACCTTACAGAGGAGGAACTCAACCATGCCGAGGTCTTCATGTCGGAAGAAGATGCGCTGAAAATCATGCTACCGAAATCCCAGCGCGTTCGTAAAGAAGTCCTCCAGCTGAGCCAGGAGAAGAAAGATCTGATCGAGCAACGGATCGGCTGGAAGTTTCCGGAGAATGCCTTCGAACTATACATCGGCGAGACCGGAGACAAGATCGACGGCTATGCCATGGTCCATAACACGATCGGCAAACATAAACACATGACCTATATGGTCGGCGTGGACGCCAAAGGTGTCTGCTCCGATGTCGAGCTACTGGTGTTTCGAGAGGCGAAGGGCAGCGAGGTTGGACGAAAACGCTTCAACTCGCAGTATGAGGGCAAAACGGTATCCGATCCCATTCGGATCAACAAAGACATCATCAATATTACCGGCGCCACGATGTCGGTTCGCTCAATCAGCGCTGGCGTCAAGCGGGTGCTCGTTCTGGTCGATGAGTTTTATTTAAAACCAGCCGGCATTGGTAGCGACACGGTGGCTGCGCGCAAGTCTGATAAAGGATTGTTCGGTACATTTCTAGGAAACTAAGCGAGGTGGACCAAGCGTCCCGACATGCGAAACTTCAATCAAAAATTCAAACTGCGGGATTCAGATCGCCATATTCGACTACTGTATACGCTATTTCTTCTCTTGATGTTGGCAGGATTTGTATTCTCATTTTTCTGGGCTCACAGCATGACCAGCTTGTCCCCACAGGGCATTGCCGATCATTACCGTGGGTCCGATGCCACGTTTGGCGAGCCTATGTCTTTTCGAGAACTAGCGGAGATCACCCACTTTCATCTCTTCACCATGCCCGTCGTCTTTATGATTTTGATCCATGTCATGTACCTGACAAGCGCAAGTCATGGCCTTAAAGCCGCTGTCACATGGGGAGGATTAGGCGGAGTCATGCTTGACCTTCTCTCACCATGGCTGATCAGCTACGTCTCGCCATTTTTTGTGACCACCATGCTTGCCGGAGATACACTCATGACGGTCAGCTTTCTCGTCATGATGACCGTACCGCTCTATGAAATGTGGATATTAGGGCAGCCATTGATGGGAGGAAAGCAGCCGTCGAACTCGTGATCGTTGCACCCTATTTCTGTCATATACAACGGCCAGATGTCTCCACCCGGAGCCCAGGACCACCGATGTGATCCTGGGCTCCGTTTTTTCGGAGAATATGACTGGTCTCTTAAGCCTTAGAACAACTAGATCAGGCTGCTTTGAAAGTCCAGATTCTACTTCAGAAGATTGTTCAGCGTCTGAATTCTCGCGATCGCCGACACATTTGATGCCATCCCGATCCCTGACATTTCAGATTGTTCGATCCGTAACACGATCGTGCTGAGAGTCCTCCGTGCCTCGACTGCAACCCTGATTAATCGAACCAGCTCATACTGAGTCCACACAATCTCTGCAAAGGTTATGGAGGATTCTCCACCCTGCCATCTCGCCATGCTCAACAAGGCTGTCTCCGAGCACAATAAAAAATGCCGGCCCGTCTTCCGCCTTACGACGGGAACGGGCCGGCATTCTTCTGAACACCGCTACTTGAGACTCGCTTATACTCCGAGTCTGGTGAAGACTGGAAGCACAGGAGCCCAAACCGGGTTGACTAGACGTTCACCAGAATCGGTGTACGACATAACCAAGCCCGCGAACCGTTGATCCGGATCGTGAAGGATGTCCACCAGGCGCTGAACCTCCCAGAGAACGTCCTTCGACTCAATCTTGATGTCGACAGTCTGTCCTGGTTGGATTGCAGCTTCGTTATCCATCGTCAATCCAGCTGCGGCAACGAGCTCAGCCGGATAGTTTGGATCGAGCTTAGCAGCACCTGTCTTATTGGTGAACCGAATCCCTGCTGTCGTAAACTCTCCGATGGTCACCGGCACTGTGCCGTTATTCGTCGCATGAATGACCATGCGCAACGCACGACCAGGCACATCGTACTCCGCATGGGTCACTTCCATGACCAGCGGATTCGGCTTGATCGGCATCGGCTTCACCTTGGCTTCACCAGCCTGGAGAGGCACGGTCACAGGATACTGTGCATCGGCAGAGAGATACCCGATAGTCACAACCGTGACAGTGAATACTAAAAAGAAAATACCTACTTTGCGATCGACCGGATCAAGCAGGATCTCATCGCCGTAGGCTGCCAGCACGCGAGCACGAACCAGGTACATCGGACGGATCATGAAAAATCCGACCCAGGCACAGGCCACTGTAGCCCAGAACAGGTGCCACATGATACCGGTTGCCGTACCCTTGGTTTCAGAATCGAAGACCTCTCCCGTGAGAGTCTTGATCTCATTCTTGAATTCCGCAGCATTGCCCGTGATATCCATCCATCCGCCTGGTCCCGCAATAGGACCAGCATCCTTAACAGCAAACATCGGATGGATATGATGGTGACCTGGCAAGCGGGCTTTCAACGTTACTTCATATTCATAATCCCGACCGATTTCCATCGGACCGGCCACGAACATTGGCGTACCGTTGATTTTTGAGCTCAACCGCACAAACACGGAGCTCGGAGAACCGATATTGAGGAACGTCCGGTTTGGCTTCACAACCGCTCTGGGCCAATCCTCAGACAAATGAAACTTGCCCTTGAGGGCAGTCACACCATTGACAGGAGTTGACTTTCCAACCCACTCGGTGTCGTACCAGTTGACGGTACGCATCCGCAGAAACGGCTCCTGCGAACGTTCACCGTGGGCGAAAGCTGGAGTGGCTTCAAATACCGGCGTAACCGCCAGTGTCGCCATCCCGCAGAATCCGAGCATCCACAGTTTGAAGGCTTTCTTGGCGTTCATGCTTTCCCCCCAGACATTTTTGCCTTATCAGCATGCGCTAATGTGGCATATGCAAATACGTCGTGTACCTTCGTTGTTTTCTGTCTGTCATCCGTCAGGTAGAAGTAGGAAGTGCAGAAAAATTTCCCGAACTGCCACCACAGGATGTACATCAATGAAGACGCGAACGCGGCGAAGAATGAGGAGATCATGGTGCTGTGGCCGCCGAACGTGCGGAGCGACCCGACCTCGATCATCCGAATGTACTCCGGCGTCCCGGTGCGGACATAGGCGAAGCCCATGTAGTCCGCCCACGACAG
>JABMDH010000043.1:8416-12271 GCA_015904075.1 Nitrospira sp. | reverse complement strand
TTCGAAAACCGGATGGACCTCAAAGTCTCTCAAGTGATGAAGCGGGATAAATTGATCACGGCGCCTGAAGGCACCAGTCTTGAGAAGGCGCGGGACATTCTTCACGAGCACCGGATTGAAAAGTTGCCGGTCGTGAACAAACAGTTCGAACTCAAAGGCCTGATTACAATCAAGGATATCGAAAAGCGCATCAAGTATCCCAATGCCTGCAAGGATGCGCACGGCCGTTTGCGGGTGGGAGCGGCAGTGGGGGTCGGGCCAGAGACCGAGGAGCGCGTGCATCTGCTCAAGAAGGCCGGGGTAGACCTGGTCGTCGTCGATACCGCCCACGGCCATTCGCAGGCCGTGTTGGATACCGTGAAGATGATCAAGAAACTGTATCCGGATCTGGAGCTGATTGCGGGCAATATTGGAACGGCCGAAGCAGCCAAGGATCTGCTGAAGATGGGCGCTGATGCGGTGAAGGTGGGGGTCGGGCCCGGGTCGATTTGTACGACACGGATCGTGTCCGGCGCCGGCATGCCGCAGCTGACGGCCATTGCCGATTGTGCCAAAGCCTTGAGCGGCAGCGGAGTGCCGATTATTGCCGACGGTGGCATCAAGTTCTCCGGTGACATTACCAAGGCGCTGGCGGCAGGGGCTTCGTCCGTCATGCTCGGCGGTCTCTTGGCCGGCACAGAGGAATCACCCGGAGAAACGGTGCTGTACCAAGCCAGAACCTACAAGGTCTATCGCGGGATGGGCTCGATCGGCGCGATGGAACGAGGGGGCGGGGATCGGTATGGACAGGGTGGGCGTCCGGCACAGAAGCTGGTCCCTGAAGGCATCGAGGGACGGGTGCCCTATAAAGGACCGCTGGCTGCCGTGGTGTACCAATTAGTTGGCGGTGTCAAATCAGGGATGGGGTACTGCGGGTGCAAGACGATTGCAGATTTGCAGCAGAACGCAACATTCATTCGTCAAACAGTCGCCGGCCTCCGCGAGAGCCACGTGCATGACGTGATTATTACCAAGGAAGCGCCGAATTACCGGATGGATTGGGAGTGATTTTCGGTGAGGGGTTAGGCGTCAGGCGTTAGGCGAGTAACGCGTCATTCCAAACCATGCCTCCCTACTCACCTTACCCCGTACCCCTTACGCCTCACGGACTTTGATGGAACTTTCTCACAATAGAATTCTCGTTCTCGATTTTGGATCGCAATATACGCAACTGATCGCGCGCCGCATTCGCGAAGCGCAGGTCTATTCACAGATCCTCCCCTGCACGGTGTCGCTGGCAAAGATCCTGGCATATCGTCCGCAAGGCATCGTTCTGTCAGGAGGGCCGGCCAGCGTCTACGAGAAAAAAGCCCCGACCGTCGCGAAAGAATTATTCGATCAGGGGATTCCGATCCTCGGCATCTGTTATGGCATGCAGCTGGTCACGCATCTGTCCGGCGGCGCCGTCGCCAAGTCGAAACACCGGGAATATGGCCGGGCCGATTTGACAATCGACGATCCGGGAGATTTGTTCAAAGGGGTCGGGCAGGGCGGTTCGACGACCGTGTGGATGTCGCACGGCGATCGCATCGAACGAATGCCGCCTGGATTCCGATCCATTGCACATACGGGGAATTCTCCGGTTGCGGCGATGAAGCGGGACGACCAGCAGCGCCGTATCTATTGCCTGCAGTTCCACCCTGAAGTCGCTCATACGCCGGAGGGTGCGACAATCCTTCGCAACTTCGTCTATGAGATTTGCGGCTGCAAGCCGACCTGGACGATGCAGTCGTATGTCGAGACGGCGGTGAAGCAGATTCGTGAACAGGTCGGTTCAGCGCGCGTCATCTGTGCCTTGAGCGGCGGGGTCGATTCCTCGGTGGCGGCGGCGCTCACCCATCGCGCGATCGGCGATCAGCTCACGTGCATCTTCGTCGATAACGGCGTGTTGCGGGCCGGTGAACGCGATCAGGTGCGGAACACATTTGCGTCGCAGCTGCATCTGAAGCTTCGTGTGCTCGACGGTACGAAGGCGTTTCTGGCCGGGTTGAAGAACGTGACGGATCCTGAGCGGAAACGGAAGATCATCGGCCGGCAGTTCATCAAGCATTTCGAATCGGAGTCGAAGAAACTGAAGGGCACGTCGTATTTGGTCCAGGGGACGCTGTATCCGGATGTGATCGAAAGTGTCAGCTTCAAAGGGCCTTCGGCCACGATCAAAACGCACCATAACGTTGGCGGTTTGCCGGCGCGGATGAAGCTGAAACTGATCGAGCCGTTGCGGGAACTCGGTTGGCGATTTTGCGCGCGGCAGAAACGATCGTGGACCAGGAAATCCGAGGGGCAGGGCTGTATCGCGATATTTGGCAATTCTTTGCCGTCCTCCTGCCGATTCGCACCGTCGGTGTCATGGGCGATCAACGGACGTATGAAAACGTCGTGGCGATTCGTGCGGTGACCAGCGTAGACGGGATGACGGCCGACTGGGCCAAGATTCCGAACGACGTTCTTGGGCGCATGTCGAATCGGATTATCAACGAAGTGAAGGGCGTGAACCGGGTTGTGTACGACATCAGTTCCAAGCCGCCGGCCACAATTGAATGGGAGTAGGACGTCATGCGTCAAACGTCAAGCGTGAGGAGAATGTATCTTCCCGGTTGACGAGTGACGAGTGACGAATGACGAGATGGAAATCAGACTACAAAAAATGATTGCCGGTTCCGGTCTCGCGTCGCGCCGAAAGTCGGAGCAGCTGATTGCTGCCGGACGGGTGACGGTCAACGGCAAGGTGGTGACGGAACTCGGGACGAAGGTCGATCCTGAGCGCGATCACGTCAAGGTCGACGGCAAACATTTGAGCCACGCGCAGCCGTTTGTCTATTTGATGCTGAATAAGCCGAAGCATGTCATGTCCACATTGGATGATCCGGGCGGCAGGCCGACCGTGAAAGATTTTATTCGAGGGGTCTCGGTCCGGGTGTTTCCGGTCGGACGGTTGGACTTCGAGAGTGAAGGCCTGATGCTGTTGACGAACAACGGCGATCTCGCGCAAGCGCTGCTGCACCCCCGGTACCATGTGCCTAAGACCTATCTAATCAAGGTCAAGCGTGTGTTGACGGATGAAGAGATCAGGCAATTGGAAGGTGGCGTGAAGCTCGAAGACGGAATGACCGGCCCGGCGCAGGTGAAGAAAATTAAAAAGGCCGAGCAGAATTCCTGGCTGGAAGTCACGATCCGCGAGGGACGGAAACATCAAGTGCGGCGGATGTTGGAGTCGGTCGGCCATCCGGTCATTCGTTTGACCAGAGTGAAAATGGGACCGTTGTCGCTGGGACGGCTGGAGTCGGGAGAGTTCCGGTTTTTAACCGACCGGGAAGCCAATGCATTGCGGGAGTCGGTCGGAGAGCGCGTGGCGGCGATCGAACGGGGCGAGGAGCCGATGACGAAGCCCAAGCGTCCGGTCAGGCGTGAAGGCTGGGCCAGGCCGAAGAAAGCGAAAGTGGCGTGACCATGAAACTACGGACTCACAAATGCGGTGAATTGACCAAGCAGCAGGTGGGGCAATCGGTTGTGTTGAACGGGTGGGTGCAGCGGCGGCGCGACCACGGGACGGTGATGTTCATCGATTTACGGGACCGAACGGGCCTGACCCAAGTGGTATTCAACTCAGAGCGGAATTTGTCCGTACACAAGGCTGCGCATACGTTACGGAGCGAATGCGTGGTGTCGATTTCAGGCCAGGTCATGGCCCGTCCGGATGAATCCAAGAATCCAAATCTACCCACCGGCGAGATTGAAGTGTTTGTGGACGATGTCGAGATCTTGAACGAAGCCAAAACGCCGCCGTTTCTCATTGAGGACGATGCGGAAGTCACC
>JABMDH010000043.1:0-8316 GCA_015904075.1 Nitrospira sp. | reverse complement strand
CGCCGGCCAAGAATGCAGAAACTATTGGGCATGCGGCATGCCATTGCTCAGGCTGCCAGAGGCTTTCTCCATTCGGAAGGATTTCTGGAGGTTGAGACGCCGGTGTTGACGAAAAGCACGCCCGAAGGCGCCCGGGACTACCTGGTGCCCAGCCGGGTGAACGCCGGGCAGTTTTTTGCGTTGCCGCAATCGCCGCAGCTGTTCAAGCAGGTGTTAATGGTGAGCGGCGTCGATCGGTACTACCAGATTGCCCGCTGTTTCCGCGACGAAGATCTCCGGAACGATCGTCAGCCGGAGTTCACGCAGATCGATCTCGAACTGTCGTTCGTCGATCGTGAGCAAGTCATGGCGATGATGGAGCGGATGATCGTCACCATATTCCGCGATGCAGGCGGCGTCCCATTGCCGACGCCATTCCCACGGATGACCTATGCGGAGGCGATGGGCCGATATGGGTCGGATAAGCCCGATCTGCGTTTCGGCATGCCGCTGCATGACGTGACGGCATTCGCGGCTGCGAGTGAGTTCAAGGTGTTCAAGGATGCTGCGACCAAGGGCGGGATCGTCAAGGCTTTGATCGTCAAAGGCGGGGCTGCAACGCCACGAAGCCGCATCGACGCGCTGGGAGAAACAGCCAAGAGTTTCGGCGCCAAGGGGCTCGCGTGGCTCAAGATTACCGCTGAAGGACAGCTTGAATCCGTGATTGCCAAGTTCCTGGATGCCAAGGCTTTTGCTGCGGCGTTGCCCGAAGCCCAGCCTGGCGACTTAGTGCTCTTCGGGGCGGACAAGCCGGCTGTCGTGCATGATGTGCTTGGCCGCATCAGGCTCCAGTTGGGTGAAGAGTTGAACTTGATCGATAAGAACGCCTGGAAGCCGCTCTGGGTGACCGAGTTCCCCTTGTTGGACTATTCGCCGGAAGAGAAGCGGTATGTGTTCATGCACAATCCCTTTGCGGCGCCGATGGATGAAGATCTGAAGTTCCTGGACGCAGAGCCGCTCAAGGTCAGGGCCAAGGCCTATGACATGGTGCTGAACGGCAGCGAAATCGGCGGGGGCAGCATTCGCAACCATCGCAGCGATATCCAACTGAAGATCCTCGATTTGCTCGGCATCAATAAAGAGCAAGCCCAGGCCAAGTTCGGCTTCTTGCTGGAGGCGTTGGACTATGGCGCGCCGCCGCATGGAGGTATCGCATTCGGCCTCGACCGGCTCATCATGTTGCTGGGTGGAGCCGATTCGATCCGCGACGTGATCGCGTTCCCCAAGACGCAGCGTGCCCAATGCCCGCTGACCGATGCGCCGTCGGCTGTCGGCGCCGAGCAGCTGAAAGAACTACGCATAAAACTGGATCTGGTCGAGTAGGGAGTCCTCATCCTCATGGCCGGCAATACGTTCGGCAGAATCTTTACTGTGACATCCTTTGGCGAAAGCCACGGGCCGGCGATCGGCTGCGTGGTCGATGGCTGCCCACCGGGCCTTACACTGTCTGCAGACGATATTCAAAAGGATCTCGACCGGCGTAAGCCCGGCACGTCCCGCCACGTCACGCAGCGGCAAGAGTCGGATACCGTTGAAATTCTTTCCGGGGTGTTCGAGGGAAAGACGACGGGCACGCCGATCGCGCTGTTGATCCGCAACGAAGATCAGCGTAGCCGCGATTATGGGAATCTGATCGACACCTTTCGTCCGGGCCACGCCGACTACACCTATTGGCAGAAGTATGGTATTCGCGATCACCGCGGCGGGGGACGATCGTCGGCGCGAGAAACAGCTGTCCGCGTCGCCGCTGCGGCGATTGCCAGGAAGTGGCTTGCGGAGCAGCACGGCGTCGTCATCCGCGGCTATGTGAGTCAGCTTGGACCGATCGATGTGCCGTTCCAGAGCTGGGAGGTCGTCGGGTCGAATCCCTTCTTCGCCGCCAATACGGAGTTGATCGCGAAGCTTGAATCATTCATGGACGATCTGCGCAAGGCGGGCGACTCCGTCGGGGCTAAGATCACGGCGGTGGCCGAGCATGTGCCGGTTGGTTGGGGTGCGCCGGTCTATGCCAAGCTGGATTCGGATTTGGCTGCGGCGATGATGAGTATTAATGCCGTGAAAGCCGTCGAAATCGGTACAGGCTTCGCGTCGGTGGCTCAGCGAGGGTCGGAACATGGCGACGAGCTCACACCAGAGGGATTTGTCACGAATCACGCCGGCGGGATTCTTGGCGGCATCTCGACAGGCCAGGACATTGTCGTGACGATCGGCATCAAGCCGACATCCAGTATTCGCATTCCGCGCAAGTCGATCGACAAGCAGGGCAATCCGGTCACGGTTGAAACCAACGGCCGCCACGATCCCTGCGTGGGTATTCGCGCCACGCCGATTGCCGAAGCCATGTTGGCGCTGGTGCTCATGGACCACGCGTTGCTGCATCGGGCCCAAAATGCCGATGTGGCGACCACGACGCCGAAGATCGCCGGGTCGGTCAAACGGGTTGTTGTACCTGGCGCGAAGAAACCTGCCTCAAAGCTCAATCCTGATCCAGCCGAAGCCTAACCTGGGCTCACGGGTCGATCTTCTGCTTCAATGAATCAAACGAAAGGCCACATGATCGATATCTATACCGATGGTGCCTGCAGCGGGAATCCTGGTCCTGGCGGCTGGGGAGCCTTGGTGCGCGCGGGCAGTATTGAGACGGAACTTTGTGGCGGAGAGCCGGCTACGACGAACAACCGGATGGAGTTGCTCGCGGTCATCGAGGCGTTGCAGTCGCTGACAGAGCCGGTGACGGCACGGGTCTATACTGATTCGCAGTATGTCCAAAAGGGGATTAGTGAGTGGATCCACAGCTGGAAGCAACGAGGCTGGAAAACTGCCGGAAAAGAACCGGTGAAAAACGAGGATCTGTGGCGACGTCTTGACACACTGGCTTCGGGTCACCAGCTTGAATGGCACTGGGTCAAAGGGCATAGCGGGCATCCTGAGAACGAACGTGTAGATGCCTTGGCTCGTGCCGGTCTTGAACAATCGCGCAGCGCCGGCAAGAAAGTCGGCGGCCCGGTTGCCGCTCCTGCGCCGCTCATCCCGCCTGTTACAGGGAGGAGCGCGACAGTCCCTTCTTGCGCCATCCTCGATATCCAACATGCGACGGTCTATCGGGGTGATACCTGTGTATTCTCAGATTTCTCTTTTTCGCTGCATGAGGGGGAACATGCGGCGATTGTCGGTCCAAACGGTGCGGGTAAATCGACCCTGCTCAAACTCTTGGCGGGCGGTGTCCATCCGCTCCCCCTGGATGAGACCAGGATCAGCCTCTTTGGTGAGGACGGCGGGAATGTCTGGGATGTGCGCAAACGGATCGGCATTGTGTCTCACGATCTTCAGCGGGACTATCTGATTTGTGCCGAGGGATTGAACGTCATTTTGTCCGGGTACTATGCGAGCAACGACACGTATGCCTATCAGGAGTTCAGCGAGGCGCAGGTTGCACGTGCATGTGAGGTGATGCAGGAGTTGGGGATTGAGTCGTTAGCCGGTCGCCGCTTCGGCCATCTCTCGACCGGCGAGCAACGGCGGTTTTTGCTGGGACGGGCGCTTGTCCATGACCCGTTGATGCTTGTGTTGGATGAACCGACGAGTGGACTCGACGTGAAAGCCTGCTTCCAGTACCTCGATCTGTTACGTGCGCAGATCGGAAAAGGAAAAACGGTCCTACTGGTCACGCATCATCTGCATGAAATTCCCCCTGAAATCGAGCGGGTGGTCTTGTTGAAGGGCGGCAAGATCGTTGCCGACGGACGTAAGCCCGCTCTGCTGACCAATCAACGAATCAGCAGCCTGTTCGACTGCTCTGTTTCATTGGCGCAAGCCAACGGCTGGTATCAAGCCTTGCCGGGGTGACGGCTCATTGAGTAGAAGTCTTCGGTCCCTTACTTCTTCCGAAATCCGAACAGCATCCCGCCGGCTCCGGCGCCGGCTGAGGGCAGATAGCCGGTCAGCACTGTTTTGAAACCTTCGGCATTGCCTCGAACCCAATCGAAGGTGCGGGACAGATCTGCTTCGATCAAGGTCCAATCCAGATGAATCCATCCGGTGGTGTTCAGGATCGCGACAAGTGCGGCCAATGAGGCGGTAATGACCAGCGCGATCATCAGGGTTTTTCTGAGGGCCCAGCCGAGCAGGAATCCCCCGATGAAACTGGCTCCGCCTCTGGCCATGGCCGGCGACATCATATCGTTGAGCCAGGCGCCGAGTCCGGCAACGGTCGTTGCGCCGGCGGCGAGGAAGGACTTGGCGGCCCAGGGAGGATCGGCCAGGATCGCAGCCAATGCCTTGGAGAAGAGGCCGCCGTGAGATTCGCTTGAGATGTCGCTCATAACCGGGTGGCGTCGAATGTGTTACAGACAGAGGGATCGCCGGATTCGAGGCCGCGCTTGAGCCAGGTCCTTCGCTGTTCGGACGAGCCGTGGGTCCAGCTTTCGGGCTGGATCTGTCCACGTGACATCTTCTGGGCTGGGGCGCACCGGTCTATGCCAAGCTGGATTCAGATTTGGCCGCGGCGATGTTGAGCATCAATGCGGTGAAGGCGGTCGAGATCGGGTCAGGATTCGCATCGGTTGCCCAGCGAGGGTCAGAACATGGCGATGAACTGACTCCAGATGGCTTTCTCACCAACCATGCCGGCGGGATTCTCGGGGGCATCTCGACAGGCCAGGACATTGTCGTGACGATCGGCATCAAGCCGACATCCAGCATCCGCATCCCGCGCAAGTCGATCGACAAACAGGGCAATCCGGTCACGGTTGAAACAAACGGCCGCCACGATCCCTGCGTCGGCATTCGCGCGACGCCGATCGCCGAAGCCATGTTGGCGCTGGTTCTCATGGACCACGCGTTGCTGCATCGGGCCCAAAATTCCGATGTGGCGACAAAGACACCGAAGATCGCCGGCTCGGTCAAACGGGCGGTTGCATCTAGCGCGAAGAAACCTGCCTCGAAGCTCAATCCTGATCCAGCCGAAGCCTAACTCGGGCTCACGGGTCGATCTTCTGCTTCAATGAATCAGACGAAAGGCCGCATGATCGACATCTACACAGACGGTGCTTGCAGCGGAAATCCTGGGCCAGGCGGTTGGGGTGTGCTACTGCGAAATGGCACGGCTGAGACGGAACTTTGTGGTGGAGAGCCGGCGACGACAAACAACCGCATGGAATTGCTCGCGGTCATTGAGGCGTTGCAGTCGTTTACGGAGCCGGTGGCGGCACGGGTCTATACCGATTCGCAGTATGTGCAAAAAGGCATCAGCGAATGGATTCACAGTTGGAAACAGCGAGGCTGGAAAACTGCCGGGAAAGAACCGGTGAAGAATGAGGACCTCTGGCGTCGCCTCGATACACTGGCTTCGGGGCACAAGCTTGAATGGCATTGGGTCAGGGGGCATAGCGGGCATCCGGAGAATGAACGTGTGGATGTGTTGGCTCGTGCCGGTCTCGAACAATCGCGCAGCGCCGGCAAGAAAGTCGGTGGTCCTGTTGCTCCTGCGCCGGCCGCCCCTCCTGTCAAAGAGAGGAACACGACAGCTCGCTCTCGTTCTATCCTTGATATCCAGCATGCGACGGTCTATCGGGGGGACATCTGCGTGTTCTCGGATTTCTCTTTTGCGCTGCACGAGGGGGAACATGCGGCGATTGTCGGCCCGAACGGAGCCGGTAAATCGACCCTGCTCAAACTCTTAGCCGGCGGTGTCCATCCGTTACCCCTGGATGAGACCAGGATCAGTCTCTTCGGTGAGGAAGGCGGGAATGTCTGGGACGTACGAAAGCGGATCGGCATTGTGTCACACGATCTTCAGCGGGACTATCTCATCTGTGCCGAGGGATTGAACGTCATTCTGTCGGGGTATTACGCAAGCAACGACACGTATGGCTATCAGGAGTTTACTGAGGCGCAGGTTGCACGGGCACATGAGGTGATGCAGGAGCTGAGGATCGAATCGCTGGCCGGCCGACGTTTTGGCCATCTCTCAACCGGCGAGCAACGGAGGTTTTTGCTGGGGCGGGCGCTCGTTCATGACCCGCTGATGCTTGTGTTGGATGAACCGACGAGCGGCATGTCATTGAGCCAGGCGCCGAGTCCTGCAACGGTCGTTGCGCCGGCGGCGAGGAAAGATTTGGCGGCCCAGGGAGGATCGGCCAGGATCCCGGCAAGTGCCTTGTTGAAGAGGCTACCCTGAGGTTCGCGTGCTGCGTCGTTCATAACCGGCCTGCTTCGAACGTGTTACAGGTGGATGGGTCTCCGGATTCGAGGCCGCGCTTGAGCCAGGTCATTCGCTGTTCAGACGAGCCGTGGGTCCAGCTTTCAGGCTGGACCTGGCCACGTGACATCTTCTGCAAGCGGTCGTCCCCGATGGCCGCTGCTGCGCGCAGCCCCTCTTCGAAATCGCCCGGTTCAATCACATTTCGCTCACGCTTGGCATGGTAGCCCCAGACGCCGGCATAACAATCGGCTTGCAGTTCCATTCGGACCGATAGTGCATTGGCTTCCGTCTCGGATACCTGCCGTTTGAGGCGATGCACCTTTTGGGCGACGCCGAGGAGCGTTTGCACATGGTGGCCGACCTCGTGGGCGATGACATAGGCCTGGGCGAAATCGCCCGATGCGCCGAGGCGATGGTCCATTTCGTTGAAGAAGGTCAGATCTACATACAGCCGATGGTCGCTCGGGCAATAGAAGGGCCCTACGGCGGATGATGCCGTGCCGCAGGCAGATTGGACGGCACCGGTGAAGAGCACCATGCGCGGGTCTTCATACCGAGGGCCAAGAAGAGTGCGCCAGGTGGTTTCTGTATCGGCGAGGACGATGGAGGCAAACTTGCCAAGTTGGTCGCGTGGAGGGCCGACCGGTCCCGGTTCAGACGGAGCCGATACCTCGGTCATGCTTTGGACGCCGGTGAGCAGATTCAGGACGGTCATGGGATCGGCCCCGGTGAAGTAGCTGACGGCGAGTGCCAGGACAATGGTCCCGATGCCGAGGCGGCCTCTGCCTCCAATCCGGCCAGGGCCCATACCGCGTCGATCTTCGACGTTGCCGCTTTCGCGTTGGCCCTCGATACGCATCGGCGCTCTCCTTCAAGCAGGACAATCAGTCCGACTCTTTCTCCATCGACTGAATGAACTTGTCGGCTTCGGCGATAGAACGGTTCATATCTTTGACCAACTGATCAACCTGCGCGTCTACTTTGACGAGTTCACCCTTGATGGCGGATAGCGCCCGTGCATTCAAATTGTGCCTCAAATAGAGGACTTGATCACGGAGCGGTTTGAGGACCGGTTCAATCCGCTGTTCAGCCCGTTTCATCGCCCCCAGCATCTCTTTGTAGCGGTTCTTGGTTTGGGTGAGCTTCGCCTGGCTCTTCCGCCGCAGGTCGGCGCTGGAGTATTGGCCGAGTTCTCGTTCCCATTCCGAGAAGAGCGCATCGGCTACGCTTTCGACATCGGCGATCCGTTTCCGGACCGTTTTGGCACTGTCTTCGCTCGTTTCGAGTTCGCCGTTCAGCTTCTTGTAGGTGGATTCGAGTTCGCCGCCTTCGTAGGCGACGACTTTACCGAATTGCTCCAGCGTGCTTTGAATTTCTTTCTTCGCATCTTCCTGGGCATCGCGCGCAGATTTGACCCGGTCGCCAAGAATGTCACGCTTGGCATAGCCAATCTTTTCCATGGCAGCCATATAGGCGGTGTCGCAGCCGGCTAGGGTGAGGACAATCATGAAGAGTGCAAGTGATTGTGCAAGACGTGGCATAGAGATCTCTCCTGTGGGCAATGCCGCATACACCGGGCAGGCGCACTTAACCATCTGACTGCGCGAAGGAATGGTGCATCATACAGAACCTCGTGACGGGGGGGAAGTGCTGGATGCCGAATATAGTCGGTGCATGGCTGATGCGTCACTACAACAAGGTGGACGTCCAGGTGTGTCCGGTACGAAGTCCGGCTCAGCTGGCATGCGTGCGAAGCTGGGTTTCAGCAGCGAGGCGTGTGAACGAATTGGCGATCGAAGCCGGGCGGTTGTTCAACGATAGTAGTTAGAGCGTGGAGGATGTGTGCGTGAGCGAGGCTCGGCCGGAGGCACAAGCTGTACTGCCCGCGCCTCCGGTGGGTTGCTGTTCTTGCTACGGTGTGGTCGAACTGGTCTTTGTCTGGCCGGCGATTTCGTTGAGATCCTTCGGATAGAGGACGATCTCAATCCGTCGGTTGGACGACCGCCCCTCTTCCGTGTCATTTGAGGCATGCGGTTGCGTGTCCGCGTAGCCGACTGCAGAGAGGTGTTGGCGGT
>JABMDH010000042.1:36899-42951 GCA_015904075.1 Nitrospira sp. | reverse complement strand
GGTGTGGTGATTCGACTATTCCCCGCCTGGTCGGCACCGGTCACGCTGGCCTAAAGTACGATCAACCTCACGGCGCTGATGATCTCGGTGATGACCCCGCTCTACACATTCGATGTCGACGATCCATCAGGACCGCTGATCGCCCTCCCGCAGCTCGCGATCAATTTCATGATCTCCGGCACCGCTGCAATGCTCGCCTGGTACCAATCCCTGTATGCCATCCCGGGTCTTCGGCCCCGCTGATCGCCCCTGTCAATCGATGCCGGCAACCATTCTGTCGCTTGCCATCGATGGAAGCTTCCGCATTGAGACCGTTGCCTGCGTTGGGTGGGAAACGATGTAAGCCTGGATCAATAACTGGCGGCCGGTTCTTCGTCCAGCCACGCGTCGCCGTCTGGCTGCTCCGCCGCTGTTGTTTCCAGGGACTTGAAGTCGAAGAGTCGGGAATCCATCAGCAGTGATGGCGCGATATTGGAGAGCGCGGCGGCAATACTGTCGGAACTGCCGGGTGATCCCTGCTCCCACTCGCGCAGAAACGCTTTGACCTTTTTTCGCTTCAGATTCTCCTGGGATCCGCAGAGGTCGCAGGGGATGATGGGGAATGCGCGCAGTTCGGCATATCGTTCCAAATCAACCTCCTTCACCAATGCCAGCGGCCGGATGACAAGGTGACGCCCGTCCTTGGAACGCAGCTTCGGCGGAATGGCCTTGAGCTTTCCGGTATAGAACAGGTTCAGAAACAAAGTTTCCGCGATATCATCACGGTGATGGCCCAGCGCGATCTTGGTGGCGCCCAACTCACTCGCAATTCGATACAGATGCCCCCTGCGAAGACGCGAGCAGAGCGAGCAGGTCGTCTGCCCCTCAGGAATAAGCCGTTTCACAATCGAATAGGTATCGCGCGTTTCAATGTGGAAGGGCACTCCCCTGCTGGTCAGATAATCCGGCAAGACATGAGCCGGAAAGCCCGGTTGCTTCTGATCGAGATTCACAGCCACCAGGTCAAACCGCACCGGCGCACGGCGCTGCAACACAAGCAGGATATCGAGTAGACCGTAACTGTCCTTGCCGCCGGACAGACACACCATGACCTTGTCGCCGTCCTCGATGAGACGATAGTCGCTGATGGCCTGTCCCACCAGCCGGCAGAGACGAGTCTGGAGTTTGTCCGTTTCCTCGTCCAATTTATGTGGAATCTTCATCTGGATTATCCAAATACCATTCGGCAGGATTGTACCTGCCTCGGCGATGTCCTGTCGACATTGGACCGCGTAAAGAGACTCGCACACACACCCGACCGCACGGAATTCTCGTTGTCTGCACCAACAATATCTTTCATCGCCTGATGACGGAGTGCGCCGTGCGGGCGCAGATCGGGCCGGAGAAGTGACACGACCGCCCCACTTTTTGTAAGCGACGGACCCGACAGGCGCCGGTTTCAGTTCAATCTTGAACTGTCCGAACATTTTTTCTCCCTCTTATCGTTCTTCCCCCCCTTACATAGGGATTCTATCCGCCCTCGTACCGGCGTCTTGAAAACTGCGTGCTATAGTTTCTTGAGACAGGACAACAACGCACCATCAGGATATCGGTCGTATGCAGCGCTTCTACGATCAACACGTGGTGGCCTACCTCGAACTCTTACGCGTACCCTATACCGGCTGCAATCCCCGCGGACTGATGCTGGCGCGCGACAAAGCCATCACTAAGAAAATGCTGTCCTTTCATCGAATCCCCTATCCGGAATTCATCGAGGTGCCGCAAGGACGCGTGGTGAGACGGCCGAAGTGGCTGACGTTCCCCTTGATCGTCAAGTCGGTGAGCGAGGAAGCGTCCCTGGGGATCTCACAAGCATCGATCGTCGAAGATGACGACAAGCTGAGCGAGCGGGTCGCCTTCATTCACAGTAGTATCGGAAGCGGTGCGCTGATCGAGCGATACATTGAAGGCCGTGAGTTCTATGTCGGGGTGATCGGCAACAGTCACCTCCATGTGTTACCGGTCTGGGAACTCATCCTGGACAAGCTGCCGGACGACGCCAGACGGATTGCGACCGAACGGGTGAAATGGAACCGGACATACCAGAAAAAATATGGGATCACCTCACGAGAAGCCAAGAACCTCACGCCAGGGAAAACCGGAGAAATCCAACATTTGGCCAAACGGGTCTACCGGGCGCTGGGGCTTAACGGATATGCCAGGATCGACATGCGGATGGATGCAGACGGGCAACTCTATGTCCTGGAAGCCAATCCGAATCCGCAGATCGCGCACGATGAGGATTTTGCCGACTCAGCAGAAAAGGCGAACTACCACTATCAGGAATTGTTGCAGGAAATCTTGAACGTCGGCCTTCGCTGGCATCCTGCTAAAGCAGCGTAACCCTGGGGCAATCGTCCGAGGTTCAGGCTGAGGTCACGCTCACGCAGATCAAATCCTCACTCACCTGAACCTTAGCCTCATCCTATAGGATTCCCTGCAGACTACGGTCCCCACCGGAAACCGAACATCAGCGCCACGCTCGTTTTGTCTTCCTCGCGGAGAGCGGGCGTCAGATCGATATTGTGCAGATTCACAATCACCGTCGAAGCCAGGGCAATATTGTGAACGACCTGATATTCAAGCGAGAGCCCGATAGGGATATACCAACTTGTGTCGCTTTCATCGATGCGCCTCGGCCCAACCCCACGGTCAAGACCGACATGCATCAAGCCGAAACCGGTGAAGGGGACCAGGTTGATGCCGTTGTTGAAACGGAGATGATACTTCGCAACGCCCGCAAAGGAGATCTGGAAGAGATCTCCCGTCGGAGTAATCTGCATCATCGGGCCGAATGAAAAATTCCGATCGGGGTAATAGTCGACATTGAACCCGAGATTGAAGACCGTGTCGTTGACTGTCCCGGCGGTAAAGCCCAGATCCGACCCGGCCCCCCAGCGATTCTCTTCCGCAGAAGCCGGCGACACAACAACACCGAGCCAGAGTAACCCCGCAAGTGTCAGACTGAGAAATCCGCAACGCTCAGATATGCGCATGACGACACCTCGCTCAACGTTGGCCGACTCTAACACAGCACCTGGGGGTGGACAAGCCGCTTGAGCAGCAGATACGCCGTGCAGTATCCTCCCCGCAGCCAAACCGAATGAGGTGCATCGATCATGACTCCCGCACAGGCCGCAACCGCATTGCTCCAGGCAATGCCACTGCCGCCATCTCTTGCACAACTCGAAGAATACGGACTCGCCGCATCTCCCTCGACCGCGCAGGCGATAACACGGGAGATCCTCTCCTTGAACCTGTACTGGATTATTGCCGCCATTGAGGCGCACATTCCGATGAAGTATCGGGATGCGATCCGGGACACCCTGTTGGAGTCAATCAAGACGACGTGGTGGGTATCGGGGCAACTCGGTCCCGGCACCTGGGACTCATATCACACAGAATTGAACGAGCGGCGCGCCCGGTACAGCCGACTCGTCGATCACGAAGGCCTGAGCCACATGGCGGTCAGCGCCGAAGCAGCATCGCAAATCGAACATCAAGACATCATCCCCTTTGAAGACCGGGACAAGTTACTGGTCCTCATGATCGACTACGCACCGGCAGCGGAATACGGCAGGCTGCTCGAGGAAGTGGGCTAACGCGGGACCCGCTCAGAGATACCGGTGCGAGAGTACCGTGCCGCTATGGTCGAGTTCATACAAGAGCGGCGCACCGGTGGGAATGTTCAATTCCAGGACCTGCTCCTTGGACAATTGCTCCAACTGCATCACCAACGCGCGAAGACTGTTGCCATGCGCCGCAATCAAAATGGTTTCGCCCTTGAGCACGCAGGGTTTGATCTTGGTGTCGTAATAGGGCAGGACCCGCTCCGCCGTATCTTTCAGACTTTCTCCGCCAGGCGGCCTGACGTCGTAGCTTCGCCTCCAGATCTTGACCTGTGCGTCTCCATATTTCGTCGCGGTCTCGGCCTTGTTCAACCCCTGCAGCTCTCCATACATCCGTTCGTTCAAGGCCTTGTCTTTTTCGATCGGAATGGCCGTTTGTCCGATAGCCTCCAACACGAACCGCAAGGTCTCGTTCGCACGACTCAGAACAGAAGTGAACGCACGGTCGAAGGTGAATCCCTTGAGCTTGTCTCCGGCGTTCATGGCCTCTTCAACGCCGCGCGGCGAGAGCGGCACATCGACCCATCCGGTGAAGCGGTTTTCCAGATTCCATTGCGATTCGCCGTGACGGAGCAAAACCAACCGAGCCATAGTGCGTTCCTCTCGATGGATGATCATCAACGATCCGGAGCCGGCCTCAGAATACTGGATTGCAGCGTCAAGTCAAGCCGGCAGTCACACGCCAGCGACAATCCCGGTGCCCCTCTGATTCGGGAGTACATGGGACAGTAGGTCAACCGATCCTCGTCAGGCTCGTCACTGCCGCCGGTCTGGCGGGCTTTGTCGGCAGTTGGTCGGAATCCGGCGGCCCCTCTTGTACCATCTTGATGAGCATCATCATAAAGAGCAGGTAAAATGCGACGCCGACCCAGATGACATAGGGTTGCACTCCACCCGCTTCTTTGAGCGCCTGCTCCTGCTCCGGCTGATTCAATAGACCGGCCTTTTTGATCTCGCCGATCTGTTCCCGACAATGCCAATAGTACAAATAATTCGATGTGGCCCCTGCAATGATGCTCCACACAAGGCCCGATGAGACATCCCCCGTCAGATACGTCGAAATCATGGGGCCCACGGCATAGACAAACGCATGGAGATACATTTTCCGATAGAGAAACCAGAGAAAGGAAATGAAGAGAAATGCGGGCCAGTTCCAAGACAACGCAAACTTTGGCTGGCCGTTCGTTGAAAACTTCTTGAACTGAACCAGGTACTGATCGGCATTGGGACCGATAAATTGCCGCCAGAGTAACTCTTCATCCTGGATCGGCGGGGGCGAAGGCGTGACGGGGTCGGCAACTGATTCTGCAGCAGCGGTTCTGTCAAGGGAAGCCCCGCACTGATGACAGAAAGACGCGTCGTCCGGATTCTGTTGGTTGCACCGGCTGCACAACTTCATTGTTGCGCAGCTTATCACACTCGGACGCGATACAACTGCCTCTCCATTCGCAGACCTCTTATCCCCTGCCATCCGTATTGCTTTCACTTCGACCCTGTGCTAACTTCCCTTTCTTTCTAATGGGATACGCAGTGCCATGCCGACTCAAGATTTGAAAGACAACGCAGCCAGGTACCTGATGCAGACCTACACGCGGCAACCGATCTCGATCGTTCGAGGTCATGGCGCGAAGGTCTATGATATGGAAGGCCGGGAGTACCTCGATTTTGTCGGCGGCATCGCCGTCAATCTGCTGGGCCATGGACATCCGGACCTCGTCCAGGCCATCCAACAGCAAGCGGCACAGCTGATCCACGTGTCGAACCTCTACTACACGGAGCCGCAAGTCACATTGGCAAAAATTCTCGTCGAGCACTCCTTTGCCGACCGCGCGTTCTTCTGCAACAGCGGCGCGGAAGCCAATGAAGCCGCCATCAAGCTCGCACGGCGCTATGCGCACATGAAATATGGCGAGAGCCGGTTTGAAATCATCACGATGAAGAATTCGTTCCATGGCAGGACGCTGGCCATGATCACCGCCACAGGGCAAGACAAGGTTCAGAAAGGTTTCGAGCCGCTGATGCCGGGGTTTTCCTACGCGCCATTCAACGACATGGCTGCGATCGAAGCCATGGCCGGCGAGCGGACTGCCGGCATTATGCTGGAACCGGTGCAAGGTGAAGGCGGGGTGCATGTAGCCGGCCGCGAATACCTCACGCGCCTTCGGGAATTCTGCACGACACACGATATCCTGCTCATTTTCGACGAAGTGCAAACCGGAATGGGCAGGACCGGCACGCTCTTCGCCTATGAGCAATTGGGAGTGGCGCCCGACATCATGACTCTGGCCAAGGGGTTGGGCGGCGGAGTTCCGATCGGAGCCTGCCTGGCGAAGGAGTCGGTTGCAGCGGCATTTTCGCCCGGCGCCCACGCCTCTACGTTTGGT
>JABMDH010000042.1:33127-36799 GCA_015904075.1 Nitrospira sp. | reverse complement strand
CCTTTGCCGACCGCGTGTTCTTCTGCAACAGCGGCGCGGAAGCCAATGAAGCCGCCATCAAGCTCGCACGGCGCTATGCACACATGAAGTATGGCGAGAGCCGGTTCGAAATCATCACGATGAAGAATTCGTTCCATGGCAGGACGCTGGCCACAATCACCGCCACCGGACAAGACAAGGTTCAGAAGGGTTTCGAGCCGCTGATGCCGGGGTTTTCCTACGCGCCATTCAACGACATGGCCGCGCTCGAAGCCATGGCCAGTGAGCGAACTGCCGGCATCATGCTGGAACCAGTGCAAGGCGAAGGCGGCGTGCATGTAGCCGGCCGCGAATACCTCGCACGCCTTCGGGAATTCTGTACGGCACACGATATCCTGCTCATGTTCGACGAAGTACAAACCGGAATGGGCAGAACCGGCACGCTCTTCGCCTATGAGCAATTGGGCGTGGCGCCTGACATCATGACCCTGGCCAAGGGGTTGGGCGGCGGAGTTCCCATCGGAGCCTGCCTGGCGACAGAGCCGGTGGCGGCGGCATTTTCGCCCGGCGCCCACGCCTCTACCTTTGGTGGAAACCCGCTGGCCTGTGCCGCGGCAGTGGCCGTATGCCGGGCGCTGCTTGAAGGACAGGTATTGGATCGGGCCAAGCCGATGGGCGACTACCTGGCCAACGCCTTGACTGAGTGCAAAGCCCGCCATCACGTCGTACGGGACGTCCGTGGTATCGGACTTCTCCAGGGCATGGAATTGGACATTGACGCCAAAACGGTCGTGGCCGAGGCATTATCGCGCGGCGTGCTCATCAATGCGGCCGGTGAGCGGGTGCTGCGATTTGTGCCGCCGCTGGTGATCACAACACAAGAAATCGACCGGCTGATCAAGACGTTGGATGCGATCTTCACTCGCTGAATGATGGGAAAAAAGAGACCCGTCGCATGACCAAGCAACCCCACCAGCGCCCACGCAGGCCCGGCTACGCCAAAGATCTTCTGGACGTGTCGGCAATGCCGCGCAAACAGATCGATGATTTGCTGCGCCTGGCGGCCTCGCTGAAAACCAAGCAGCGCCAATCGACGTCCCATCGGCTCCTGCCCGGCAAGACACTGGGGCTGTTGTTCCAAAAACCATCGACACGCACCAGAGTGTCATTCGAAGCCGGCATGAACCAGCTGGGAGGCCATGCGCTGGTGCTTCCCATGGGAGACATTCAGCTCTCCCGGGGGGAAACGGTCTCGGATACGGCACGTGTGCTCTCTCGTTACTTGGATGGAATCGTGATTCGAACCTACGACCACGCCGTCGTCGAGGAATGGGCGGCGGAGGCCAGTATGCCGGTGATCAATGGACTGACAGACCATAGCCATCCATGCCAGGCGCTGTCCGATCTTCTGACGATCCAAGAAGTCAAAGGCCGGCTCAAGGGACTGACCCTTGCGTACATCGGAGACGGGAATAACGTCGCCAATTCTCTCATTGAAGCAGGCGTCAAGATGGGTATGCGGGTCGTCGCCGGATGTCCGGCCGGTTATCAACCGGATCAACACGTCATCGACCGGGCGATCGTCGAAGCAGAAACCACCGGCGGCGCGGTCGAGATCTTGGAAAATCCCCAGGTCGCGGTGAAGGAGGCGGACGTGATCTACACCGACGTCTGGATCAGTATGGGGCGCGAACGTGAACAGGCCAGGAGGCTGAAGATCCTGGCCTCCTATCAACTCAACGGGCGGCTGCTTCAACGGGCCAAACCGGATGCCATCGTCATGCATTGTTTACCGGCCCATCGTGGAGAAGAGATCGCGGCAGACGTACTCGACGGGCCACAGTCGGTCGTCATCGATCAGGCGGAAAACCGGCTGCACATGCAGAAAGCGATTTTGGCACAGCTGCTCACTCGACAGAAAGGCGGATAGTCCGAAACCATCATGACACGCAAACCGATCAAGAAAATTGTCCTGGCCTACTCAGGCGGGCTCGACACCTCCGTTATTTTAAAATGGCTCCAAGAAACGTATGACGCCGAGGTCATCGCCTTCTGCGCCGATCTCGGCCAGGGCGAAGATCTGCGGGCCATCAAAGCCAAAGCGCAGAAGCTCGGCGTGAAGAAGGTGTATGTCGAGGACCTGCGTGAAACGTTTGTGAAAGACTATGTGTTCCCCATGTTGCGCGGCAACGCCATGTATGAAGGCTGCTATCTGCTGGGCACCTCCATCGCCCGTCCCCTGATCGCGCGCCGACAGGCTGAGATCGCCCTGAAAGAAGGCGCCGAAGCGGTCTCGCACGGCGCAACAGGCAAGGGAAACGATCAGGTGCGATTCGAGCTGACCTATACGGCGCTCGCGCCCGGTCTTAAAATCATCGCCCCCTGGCGCGAATGGACGATGCGGTCAAGGCGCGAATTGATCGAGTATGCGGAGCGCCATGGCATTCCGATCACCGCGACAAAAGCCAAACCCTACAGCATGGACCTGAACCTCTTCCATATCAGCTATGAGGGAGGCATTCTCGAAGATCCCTGGTCGGCGCCGCCGGATGAAATATTCCAAATGACGGTCTCGCCGGAACAAGCCCCGAACAAGCCGCTGGAGGTTGAAATCGAGTACGTCGCCGGCAACCCCGTGGCCGTCGACGGCAAAAAAATGAGCCCGGCGACGCTCCTGGCCCATCTCAATAAGCTGGGCGGCGCACACGGAATCGGCCGGGTCGATTTAGTCGAGAATCGCTATGTCGGCATGAAGTCTCGCGGGGTCTACGAAACACCGGGCGGCACGATTCTCCATGTCGCCCACCGGGGGCTTGAATCCTTGACGATGGACCGTGAAGTCCTCCACTTCCGGGACAGCTTGATCCCGCGGTACGCCGATCTCATCTACAACGGCTATTGGTTCAGTCCTGAGCGTGACATGATCCAGACGGCGATCGACGCCGCCCAAAAAGATGTGAGCGGCACGGCGCGCGTCAAGCTGTACAAGGGCGGGTGCACGCTTGCCGGCCGTAAATCCAAGAATTCCCTCTATCGTTTGGACATCGCCACATTCGAAGAGGACGAAGTCTACGACCAAAAGGACGCGGAGGGATTCATCCGCCTGAACGGGTTGCGATTGAAAATCAGAGCGCAGCGGAGGAAGGCTTCAACCTGATGGCGACGGTAAAACAAACCCGCCGGACAGACGCCGCTTCCGGCAAGGCCTGGGGGGGGCGGTTTCGCGAGAATACGAACCGGCTCGTCGAAGCCTTCACCGTTTCGGTGGCAGTGGATCGGCGGCTCTATGCCCATGACATCCAAGGAAGCATCGCGCATTGCCAGACACTCGGGAAAGCACGCGTGCTGTCGCCCCGCGAAACAAAAACCATTGTGCGCGGACTTATCCTGGTCAAGGCGGAGTTGGACCGGGGGCGGTTCAAGTTTACGCCCCACGACGAAGATATTCACATGGCGATTGAACGGCGGTTGACCGAACTGATCGGTCCCTTGGGCGGCAAGCTGCACACGGGCCGGAGCAGAAATGATCAGGTGGCGTTGGACATTCGACTCTATCTCCGGGACCGACTCGACCGGCTGACTGAGCAGTGCGCGGAGTTTCAGCGCGTCTTGCTGGCCCAGGCACATGCGAATCTTCCGGTCGCAATGCCCGGCTATACCCACTTGCAACGGGCGCAGCCCGTCCTGTTTGCC
>JABMDH010000042.1:28631-33027 GCA_015904075.1 Nitrospira sp. | reverse complement strand
GCTCAAGGGACTGACCCTTGCGTACATCGGAGACGGAAATAACGTCGCCAATTCTCTCATTGAGGCAGGCGTCAAAATGGGCATGCGGGTCGTCGCCGGATGTCCGGCCGGTTATCAACCGGATCAACATGTCATCGACCGGGCGATTGTCGAAGCAGCCGCCACCGGCGGCGCGGTCGAGATCCTGAAAAATCCCCAGATCGCGGTGAAGGAAGCGGACGTGATCTACACCGACGTCTGGATCAGTATGGGGCGCGAACGTGAACAGGCACGGAGACTGAAAACCCTGGCCTCCTATCAGCTCAATGGAAAGCTGCTTCAACGGGCCAAACCGGATGCCATCGTCATGCATTGTTTACCGGCCCATCGCGGAGAAGAGATCGCGGCAGACGTACTCGACGGACCACAGTCGGTCGTCATCGATCAGGCGGAAAACCGGCTGCATATGCAGAAAGCGATTTTGGTGCAGCTGCTTACTCGACAGAAAGGCGGATAGTCGACATCACCATGATACGCAAACCGATCAAGAAAATTGTTCTGGCCTACTCAGGCGGGCTCGACACCTCTGTGATTTTGAAATGGCTGCAAGAAACGTATGACGCCGAGGTCATTGCCTTCTGCGCCGATCTCGGACAGGGCGAAGATCTGCGGGCGATCAAAGCCAAAGCGCAGAAGCTCGGCGTGAAAAAGGTCTATGTCGAAGACCTGCGTGAAACGTTTGTCAAAGACTATGTGTTCCCGATGTTACGCGGCAACGCGATGTATGAAGGCTGCTATCTGCTGGGCACCTCCATTGCCCGTCCGTTGATCGCGCGCCGGCAGGCCGAGATCGCCCTGAAAGAAGGCGCCGAAGCGGTCTCGCACGGCGCAACAGGCAAGGGGAACGATCAAGTGCGATTCGAGCTGACCTATACGGCGCTCGCGCCCGGTCTTAAAATCATCGCCCCCTGGCGTGAATGGACGATGCGGTCGAGACGCGAATTGATCGAATACGCGGAACGCCATGGCATTCCGATCACGGCGACGAAAGCCAAACCCTACAGCATGGACCTGAACCTCTTCCATATCAGCTATGAGGGCGGCATCCTCGAAGATCCCTGGTCGGCGCCGCCGGACGAAATATTCCAAATGACGGTCTCGCCGGAGCGAGCTCCGGATAAGCCGCTGGAAGTTGAGATCGAGTACGTCGCCGGCAACCCCGTGGCCGTCGACGGCAAAAAAATGAGCCCGGCGACCCTGTTGGCCCATCTCAATAAACTGGGCGGCGCACATGGAATCGGCCGGGTTGATTTGGTCGAAAATCGCTATGTCGGCATTAAATCCCGCGGGGTCTACGAAACGCCGGGCGGTACCATTCTCCATGTCGCCCACCGGGGGCTTGAATCCTTGACGATGGATCGTGAAGTGCTCCACTTCCGGGACAGCTTGATCCCGCGGTACGCCGATCTCATCTACAACGGGTATTGGTTCAGTCCCGAGCGTGACATGATCCAGACGGCGATCGATGCCGCCCAAAAAGATGTGAGCGGCACGGCACGCGTCAAGCTGTACAAGGGCGGGTGCACGCTCGCCGGCCGTAAATCCAAGAATTCCCTCTATCGTTTGGACATCGCCACATTCGAAGAGGACGAAGTCTACGACCAAAAGGACGCGGAGGGATTCATCCGCTTGAACGGGTTGCGATTGAAAATCAGAGCTCAACGGCGGAAGGCTTCGACCTAATGGCGACCGCAAAACGAACCCGCCGCACGGCCGCCGCTGCCGGCAAGGCCTGGGGAGGGCGGTTTCGCGAGAATACGAACCGGCTTGTCGAAGCATTCACCGTCTCGGTGGCAGTGGATCGGCGGCTCTATGCCCATGACATCCAGGGAAGCATCGCCCATTGCCAGACACTCGGGAAGGCACGCGTGCTGTCACCCCGCGAAACAAAAACGATTGTGCGTGGACTTGCCCTGGTCAAGACGGAGCTGGATCGGGGGCAGTTCAAGTTTGCGCCACACGACGAAGATATCCACATGGCGATTGAACGGCGGTTGACCGAACTGATCGGTCCCCTGGGCGGCAAGCTGCACACGGGCCGGAGCCGAAACGATCAGGTGGCGCTGGACATTCGACTCTATCTCCGGGACCGACTCGACCGGCTGACTGAGCGATGCACAGAGTTTCAACGCGTCGTGCTGGCTCAGGCACAGGCGAATCTTCCGATCGCCATGCCCGGCTATACCCACTTGCAACGGGCGCAGCCCGTCCTCTTTGCCCATCACCTGCTCGCGTATGTGGAGATGGTCGAGCGGGACAAGGGACGCTTCCGCGATGCCAAAACCAGGCTCAACGTCATGCCGCTCGGATCAGGAGCCTTGGCCGGCACGAATTATCCGGTGGACCGGCGATATACCGCCAAACTGCTGGGGTTCCCGGCCGTCACGGCCAACAGTATGGATGCGGTATCCGATCGCGACTTCATGATCGAAACGGCATCCGCGTTATCCATTGCCATGATGCATTTGTCCCGGCTCAGCGAAGAATTGATTCTCTGGGCGTCGCAGGAATTCCGGTTTGTCGAGCTGCCGGACGCATTTTGCACCGGCAGCAGCATGATGCCGCAGAAAAAGAATCCCGATGTGCCCGAGTTGGTTCGAGGCAAGACCGGACGTGTCTATGGCCACCTGATGAACCTTCTCGTCACCCTCAAGGCGCTCCCGTTGAGTTATAATCGGGACTTGCAAGAGGACAAGCCGGCGCTCTTCGATGAACCGGGACGTGCTCGCACAGTCGTTACAGAGCGGCGGTTTTCTTGCAACCGAATTAGCCGACTACCTGGTGGAACGCGGGGTGCCCTTTCGTGAAGCGCATGGAATCACCGGACGGATCGTACGGTCGGCGATCGAACAGGCGCGCGAGTTGACTGATTTTTCATTGGAGGAACTGCGCGCGTTCTCCGATCGAATTGAACGAGGAGTCTTCGCACGATTGACCGTTTTGGCGGCAATCGACCGGAAGCGACAGATCGGCGGAACGGCGCGTGGACGAGTGGAGCAACGGCTCAAAGAACTGGAGCGGTCACTGCGATGAAAGGTCTCGCACTCATTATCGCAGCAGGCCTGGTAAGTTCCTGCGGTGTGGTGGGGGCTCCGGTTGCGCCGGAAACCGTCGGAGTGACGCCCACCATCGAATCGCAAAAGAGGCAGCATGAGGCCCTGACGGCGCAGCAGCAGAAAGCGGCAGCGGCATCCGAAGAGCCGGACGCGGCACTGCCGGACCACGATGAGCTCCTGCCGCCGTTGCGTCCGGTCGGCACGAGATGAGACGTACCGGTCCGATTCGCGCAACGCGCGCGGGTGAGCACATTGACGGCTTGAACAAGGAATTTCAGCATGAATAATTTCGAGTATCGCCACGGTGAATTATATTGCGAGCACGTGCCCGTCAGCCGCATCGCAAAGGAGCTCGGCACGCCCTGTTATGTCTACAGTCATGCCACGCTCGTCCGCCATTTCAAGGCGTACGACAGCGCCTTCAAAAACATTCCCCATATCGTCGCCTTCGCGATGAAAGCCAACTCCAATCTGGCCATCTTGCGGTTGATGGCGAAGGAGGGCAGCGGCGCAGATATCGTGTCGGGCGGGGAACTGTTTCGAGCCTTGAAAGCAGGCATCCCGGCCTCCAAGATCATCTTCGCCGGTGTCGGCAAATCTGCCGAGGAAATCCGCGATGCGTTGAAGGCAGACATCCTCATGTTCAATATCGAATCGTCTGCGGAGATCCACGCGATCAACGACGTCGCCGCCTCCGTCGGCAAAAAGGCACGGATCGCCTTGCGGATCAATCCGGACGTAGACCCCAAAACGCATCCGTACATCTCGACCGGGATGAAGAAGAGCAAGTTCGGCATTGCGGCGGACCGGGCGCTGGAAGAGTACAAAATGGCGTCCTCGCTGAGCCATATCGACATCGTCGGTGTCCATGCCCACATCGGCTCACAATTGACGGAGGTGACGCCATTCGTCGACTCGCTGAAGAAGGTCGTAGCGCTCATCGATACGCTGAGAGGCCACGGCATCAATATCCGCTACCTGAACATCGGCGGCGGGCTCGGCATCACCTATGATGCGGAGAAACCGCCCTTGCCCCAGGACTTGGCCGATGCGATTTCGCCGCTCGTGAAGGATTTGGGATTGACCCTGGTGATGGAGCCGGGCCGTGTCATCGTCGGAAATGCCGGCATTCTCGTCACAAAAGCCCTCTACCGCAAAGAGGGAGAAGCGAAGACATTCGTCATCGTCGACGCAGCTATGAACGACTTAATCCGCCCCAGCCTCTATGGCGCCTATCACGAAATCCGCCCGCTCGATGAAGAAGCCGGCCGTCGCGCCAAACAGCAAGTCGACATCGTCGG
>JABMDH010000042.1:9924-28531 GCA_015904075.1 Nitrospira sp. | reverse complement strand
CTACAAAGCGGTGGCGGAATCCGTGGATCTTCCGCTTGTGCTGTACAACATTCCCGGACGCACCGGGGTCAACATGCTGCCCTCAACCATTGCCCGCCTTTCGGCGATCAAGACGATCGTCGGAGTCAAAGAAGGCAGCGGCTCGGTTCAGCAGGCATCGGATATCGTCCAGATGTGCGGCGACCGGTTGACCGTCTTGGCCGGAGATGATTCCTTGACGCTGCCGATGATGGCCGTCGGGGGAAAAGGCGTCATTACTGTGACCGCCAATATCCTACCGGCTGAAATGGCCGCGTTAGTGCGCGCCTTTTCCAGCGGGAACATTGCCGAAGCCCAGCGGATTCACTTCAAGTTGTCGCCGTTGTTCACTGCATTGTTCTTTGAGACCAATCCGATTCCGGTCAAGGAAGCACTCGGAATGATGGGGAAGATCGACCCGGAATTGCGCCTCCCGCTCTGTTCAATGGCACAGGACACACGAGAGAAACTCGTCCGGATCTTAAAAGACGCCAAGTTGATCTGATCGTTTATTTATCACTACAACGGCAGGTAACCAGATGATTAAAGTGATTGTAGCAGGAGCAGCCGGGCGAATGGGCTGTCGATTGGTGTCGCTGGTGAGAGACTCCGCCGCGTTGACGTTGGCCGGAGCCTTGGAGGGAAAAGGCCATCACGCGTTGGGGGAAGATGCCGGAGAAATGGCCGGAGCCGGGCATGCCGGCATCCCCATCACGGACGACCTGGCCGCCCTCATGGAACGAGGCGATGTCGTCATTGATTTCTCCGCCCCTGAAGCCACTCTGGGGCATTTGCGAATTGTCGCCCAGCATCGCCGGGCAATGGTCATCGGCACCACCGGATTTTCGGCCTCAGAACTCGACGAACTCAAATCCCTGGGTCGACAAGTGCCTTGCGTGCTGTCTCCCAACATGAGCGTCGGAGTCAATTTGATTTACAAGGTCATCGGCGAAATGGCCAAGACGCTCGGTGAGGAGTACGACATCGAGGTGATCGAGGCCCATCATCGCCTCAAGAAAGATGCGCCCAGCGGGACGGCACTCAAGATGGCCGAAATCCTTGCCCGGGGGGTGAACCGGGACTTGAATCAAGTTGGCGTCTATGCGCGCAAAGGACTGATCGGCGAACGCTCCAAAAGTGAAATCGGAATTCAAACGATCCGTGCCGGCGACATTGTGGGCGATCATACGGTGTTGTTCGGCGGCATGGGCGAACGGATTGAAATCACCCATCGGGCCAGCAGTCGCGATACCTTTGCCCGTGGCGCATTGCGCGCAGCACGGTGGGTAGTCCGCCAACATCCCGGACTGTACGACATGATGGACGTACTAAGCCTTCGCTAATGACCGCCCTCCACGGGGACGGGTTCCGGCTTTCTCTCAGATTCAGTGCGTACCAGTGTTGAATCGCACAGGACAAGGGTTTGATGATTCGATCGACGGGGAATCATCTGACAGAGATCTGCCAACACCTTTCCAGATGCACAGACTTCCGCCGAGCATACTGCTCGTCCGGCAATCTGCGGCAGATCCTGTCACCCCCGCCTCTCACGATGGAGCAGGATTGAGATACGAAAGCGGAAAGCAGCTTGTCGCCGCCTTCCGCTCATCGTCAATCAATGATTGGGATTGTATCCTACAGATTAATGTCGCGCCGTGATGGGCCGGGGTTCCTGGTCCGCTGCTTTCCGACGACCACAATTCAAACAGGCAAATACCGTGATCGCAAGTCCAGCGTCCAAATCCACCGCCCGTTCAGGCAACATCGCACCGTGGCATTTATCTTTCCGACGACCACAATTCAAACAGGCAAATACCGTGATCGCAAGTCCAGCGTCCAAATCCACCGCCCGTTCAGGCAACATCGCACCGTGGCATTTATCACATGTCTTCATGGGCCGGACTTTATCATTTCTGAGTAACGAAGCATATCCTCCGGAAGTACTGGATCGCAGAATGAACGAGTTCCCGTATCTGCCTAGTCCGGATGGTCCGTTTGGGCCCGTTGTGTTCTTCATGCCCGCTAGCGCAGCGACCAGTCGCTCCCTTGACAGGTCTTCCCCCCTCCCATAGGATTGTGGGTATGCGGTCACGTGACTACAATGTATAGACTTTTACTCATTTCCGGACTTCTTGTCGTGCTCTACGTCTTACTACGACAGGTCGTGCGTGGTTTTAAGAGCAAGGAAATAGGTGCCGGCGGGGCGTCAGTGGATCACGGCCAGATGGTCGAAGATCCGGAATGCCACACCTTCGTGCCGAGGAGCACGGCTGTGGTCGAGAACATTGACGGACAGACGTATTGCTTTTGCAGCAAGCAATGCGCTGTAACGTTTCAAAACCGGCGGGCAGGCTAGCAGCCTGAGTAGTTGTAGTCCGACAACTTATCTTCCTTGTCGAACTTGAGCGTAATCTGACATTGATTGGGAGAGAAGTTAAAGAATGGCGGGCCTGATTTTCCTCCGGCAATGCGATAGTAGGTCCAATTCTCGCCGCCGAAGAATCGAGGAGCTTTACCGTCCGGAGTGCCCCAGTTTTTCTCAAACCAGGCCTTGTCTTTTCCTTGCATCTCTGCCGGTTTGAGTGATGCTTCAAGATAGGGGTTGCCTCCTCCGCAGGCCGTCAAGATGAAGCAGAGCAGCAAAAGCCAAACAGATCGTCGCATGGTGCTATCTCCGGGATGGTACGCCTGTTCACATTGAATGACTCGGAATCTTATCCCCCACGGGAAATCCTGTCAAACCGATAGCCGGTAGACTGATAGAGAGATTGCGGCGAAGTTGAGTTCTCCCTACAATGACCGATAACGATACGCCTGCATATGAAACCGCAGTGAACATGACTTGAAAGGAGCCGCACATGCAATTTTTTCTCGACACCGCCAATGTGAAAGAAATTTATGAAGCCGCTAGTTTCGGCATATTAGACGGCGTCACCACGAACCCCTCACTGGTGGTGAAGGAAGGCCGCAGCTTCAAAGAAATGCTGCAGGAGATTTGCAAGATCGTGGATGGCCCGATCAGTGCCGAAGTCGTCAGCGTGGAAGCGGATGCCATGGTGAAGGAAGGCAAAGAGCTGGCCAAGATTCACAAGAATATCGTGGTCAAGTGCCCACTGATTCCGGAAGGAATCAAGGCGACAAAGAAGCTTTCGGCGGAAGGCATCCGCGTGAATGTGACGCTGTGCTTCTCGCCGATGCAGGCCCTTGTGGCCGCCAAGGCCGGAGCCTGGTGTATCTCGCCGTTCATCGGCCGCCTGGACGATGTCAGCTCGGATGGCATGGCGCTGATCCGCCAAATCGTTACGATCTATAAGAACTACGACTATAAAACGTTAGTATTGGTGGCCAGCGTTCGCCATCCGCAGCATGTGGTGGAATCGGCCTTGGCCGGCGGCGATATCTGCACGATGCCCTATAGCATCTTCCAGATGCTCTTCAAGCACCCGTTGACTGATGCCGGCTTGAAGAAATTCCTCGATGACTGGAAGGCAAAGGGGCAGCAGTAACGGCGACAGGACAGGCCTACGTTCTTCGCTCCATCGGAAGACAGAGCCATTGCCTGTCCCCGTTCAGGATAACCCGACTGTGCGGGCCCGCTCAGGTCCGCTCGATGGCCAGTTGAGCCTTGCGGAACACCGAGTGAAACATGGGGCGAGTCAGTTTCCCTGTAAACGTATTCTGTTGACTGGGGTGATACGAACCGAGCAGTGTCACCCCCCACGGCAAGCGATATATGACCCCATGGCCGAACTTGGGGGCGGGAGATGGAATCTCACGTCCTTCTACTCGACAGGCTTTGAGGTAGTGGTCGAAGGCAATCTTCCCCAATGTCACCACCGCACGGACTTTCCTGAGAAGCTGCAACTCGTCACGCAAGAACCGGCTACAATGTTCAAATTCATCCGGTGCAGGTTTATTTCCGGGCGGAGCACAGCGCACGGTGGCGCCAACGTAGCAATCCGTCAATACCAACCCGTCATCTCGATGGATCGATGTCGCCTGATTGGCAAATCCATGCCGGTACAGCGCTTCGTACAGCCAATCCCCGCTTCGATCACCGGTAAACACCCGTCCTGTCCGATTCCCGCCGTGAGCAGCTGGAGCAAGTCCCAGCACATAGAGCCGCGCGCGGGAGTCACCGAAACCAGGGACCGGACGTCCCCAATAGGTCCACTCCATAAACTGACGCCGTTTGGTCTCTGCAATCGCGCGCCGATAGGTCACAAGCCTTGTACAGGCCGTGCACTCAGTAATCGCGCCGTTCAGCATCATCAGCGTTTTCATAGAAGACGGCAGTGTACCATGAACGAGAAGCTCGTTCCGCTTGCCGGTTACCGAGTCTGTTGCTAGCATGAGCGGTCGTTACACCCTTTGTATTCTTGATGTGCTGAATAGGAGTCTCTGAATGATTGCATTACAGGTACTTGCCCTTGCATTCACAATAACGCTGAACGGTTTCGTGCTGCCCACAATGGTTTCGGCGGCCCACCCTTCAGATCAAACCGAGGACGACAAAGACCTCGTGCTTCCTGATACAGCGGACGGACAAGCTGAGCATGAAGATCGCTTGGTGATCTTGCCGGAAATCAAGCGGGACGGGGAGCGGTTCTTCCTCAGCTCGTTCAAGCTACCGGAGAAAATTACCTTCGCGGGCGTGCCGGTCCCGCTCGATAACTGGCAGGTCAGAGAACGCATCGAGTACGAGTTTTATCAATTTCTGGAAGATCAGGGCGAAAGCATCATCCTCGCCAAACGGACCGGACGCTGTTTCCCTCCGGCTGAGAAACAACTGGCCGAAGCCGGCCTGCCGGACGACCTGAAATACATGCTGCTCGTCGAAAGCAAATGTATCTCGGCGGCGTACTCGAAAGCCAAAGCCTCGGGCCCCTGGCAATTCATCCCGTCGACCGGTCGACGCTACCAGCTCAAGAGCGATGCAGTCCGTGATGAGCGCCGCAATCTTGAAATGTCGACCGAGGCAGCCGTGAAGTATCTTCAATACCTGAAAGACTTTCGACAGAATGACTGGTTCCTGGCCATGGCGTCCTACAACGCCGGCGAAGAGCGAGTCCGTAAGCTGCTCAAAGAGCAAAAGATCACCGACTATTGGAAAATGCACGGCCCACGCGAGACCATGCGCTATGTGCCGAGAATCATCGCGGCCAAAGAAATTTATTCCCAGCCGGAGAAGTATTTGGGCCTGAGCAAGAAAGACCTGTATATTCCGCTGGAGACAGAAACCATCACAGTAAATGTAAAAGAGTCACAACGGACGCTGACTTCCATCGCGGAGGAATTCGGCACCTATTTCCTTGAACTCAAGATGCTCAATCCTGAATTCAAGAAAGACGTGCTCCCGCATGGCACCTACCAAATCAGAGTGCCCCGCCAAACCTGTCCGAATCGTTGCTTTAAGCAAGAGATCACGCCGTAATACTCGTTCCTCGCTATGCCGATACGCCTACCCGGTTCCCCTGCGCGATCGCTTCTCCGGAAGCTGATCGCTGCAGGGCTCCATGCGGCTGATCCCTACCATACGATTCTCCAATCCGTTTCTCGCACAGGGCAGTCCGTACGGGTGGGCCGCAAAACCTACGACCTGGCTCGCTTCAATCGAGTATTCGCAGTCGGCGCAGGCAAAGCATCGGCGCGAATGGCGCAAGCACTGGAGCATATTCTGGGATCACGGCTGGACGGCGGGTTCATTGTCGTCAAAACAGGCCATGGCGTCCCCACTGAACGGATCAGGGTTGTCGAAGCCGCCCACCCGGTTCCTGACCATGCAGGGCTCATGGCTGCTGAACGGCTTCGGACAGTGATCCAGGACCTCACTCCTCGCGATCTGCTGTTCGTGCTGTTATCGGGAGGGGCATCAAGTCTGTTACCCGCCCCTGTGCCGGGGGTGACGCTGGCCAACAAGCAGCACACGACGCGGCTACTCCTCCGGGGCGGCGCAACGATCCACGAGATGAATGCGGTCAGAAAACATCTGTCCCTGCTGAAGGGCGGCGGTCTTACCGTTTCCACACAGGCAACGATCGTTACGCTTATTCTTTCGGATGTCATCGGCGATGACCTCGGCACAATCGGCTCCGGTCCAACGGCGCCCGATTCGACAACATTCGCTGACGCGATCGACGTATTGCGTCGGTATGGACTCTGGTCGACCGTTCCCGAGGCCATCCGCCGTCATCTGCTGGCAGGGCGGCATGGACGGGCATCGGAGACGCTGAAAGCCGGTTCGAAAAGACTGCATCGCGTGCAACATCACATCGTCGGCAACAACAGCGGCATGCTCCGCGCTGTTGTCCACGCCGCTCAATCGGCAGGTCTTCGGACTATACTCTCTCCGACTGCGCTGGCGGGAGAGGCGCAAGACACGGCACATCGGTTTACCCGCCTGGCCAAGCCCTACACCGTAGGAAGAAAGCAATCGATGCGCCCGGTCTGCATCGTTGCCGGAGGGGAACCGACCGTCACCGTGACAGGGCGAGGCAAAGGCGGACGGGCGCAGGAATTCGCCGCTGTAGCCGCGTTCGACCTTGACGGGATTCCCAATGCCTGGCTGGCGGCGATCGGAACAGACGGGACCGATGGTCCGACTGAGATGGCAGGCGCAGTCATCTCCGGCAAAACCCTGGCACGAGCTAAAACCCGCGGCGTCGATCTTCGCTCGGCGCTCCGGCGGCATAACACCTACTCGGCTTTGAAAGCCCTGGGCTGCCACATCCACACCGGACCCACAGGCACCAACGTCAACGACCTTTACGTCCTCCTCCTCCTGTAGGTACTATCCGCCTCGATGACGCGTCCTTTCGTCCTTCCTCTCATCCATTGCACCGACCTTGCACTCGTTGGAGGCAAGGCCCTCGGCTTGGCCCGGCTTATCACGGCAGGATTTCCTGTTCCTCCCGGTATCTGTGTCACGACCGAAGCCTACGACCAGAGTCTGCGGCGTTCGGATTTTTCAGCAGACGAGCAATGGCGGAACGCCTGCGCCCTGTCAGGACAGGCACGCGCGTCGGCACTAAGCGACTGTCAGGCTCAAATCAGGCAGGTAGACAGTTCGTTCCTTTCAACGCAATGGCTGACTGAACTCCAGACACTCGCTCGCCCGTCCAACCAACGCTGGGCAGTCCGTTCATCGGCCACCAACGAAGACGCCGGACGCACAAGTTTTGCCGGTCTCTACCGCACTCACCTGGGCCTTTCCCTCTCTCAGATCGATGCCGCGATCAAGGACCTCTGGGCCTCGCTCTGGCAAGAGGCTGTCGTGCGATACACCGTTGAGCGGATCGGTCATCAAACCGTTCCCGCCATGGCAGTGGTCATTCAGCCCCTGCTTGATGCACAGACCTCCGGAGTCGCCTATTCAATCCATCCGGTCACAGGGCGTTCGTTCCATGTCGCCGTGAACGCGGTGCCGGGCTTGGCGGCGCCATTGGTTGATGGGCAGGTCACGCCAGACCACTATGTCGTCGAGATGGGCGCAGATCAGCAGCCGGCCAGGATCCGGCGGCGTATCATCGCCTCCAAGTCGCAACGGTTGATCACCGCCGAGGAAGGGTTACACCAGGAAACGATTCCCGAATCGGCGCGAATGCAGTCGTCGCTCTCCGACGAGCAGCTGTTTGAACTCGCGCGCACGGCCAAGAAGGCTGAGCAGGCGTTCGGGTATCCGGTCGATCTCGAATGGGCGATCGATTCCCATACCCTCTGGACATTGCAAGCGCGTCCCATTACCGGCGTTCGCCCCTCAGCTGACTTAACCGATGACGATTGCGAATGGTCGCGCGCGAATTTCAAGGAAACGATGCCCGAACTGCCGAGCCCGTTGGGACTTTCGTTTCTTGAACTGTTCATGAAGGAGCATATCGTCGCGCCCTATCGACGGCTCGGCTGCCACATTCCCGAAGGGCTGACGTCCACACGCATCCTCCATGGCCGCCCCTATTTGAATGTGACCCTCTTTCATTCGCTGGTTGCACAATTGCGCGGCAACCCGTCCCTGTTGTCCGAGCATATGGGGGGAGAACCGATCGAAATCGCACCGTCCGTCCAGCCGATCGGCTGGCTTGCCTTCATACGGGCGGGGATTCTCATGCTGATCGAAATGAGGCGGGCCGTCGCCAACGGAGACCGCTGGTTTGCCGACATGCAAGAGATGGCTAAGCGATACACCTCTCACAGGGCCGAAGCCCTGTCGTTTCACGACACCATTCGGCATCTCGATGAGTTGGGCACCTGGCTTGATACACACGAACTGACATTCGGGATCGCCGGCGGAGTGGCACAAAGTCTTCACGCCCTGGATCAGCTGCTGCCGCACTGACTGGGATCGGACTGGCTGGGATCGGACTGGAGGACGCTCTTGAACGACGCCTTGCAAGGGCAAGGCACAGTCATCAGCGCACAGCAGATTTTCCGTCTCGCGGATCTGACAGAGCTTGCGCGCAGTGAGCCCGCAACCGAAGCATATTTCTCCGCAGACCCATGGAGCCCGTCTGAGTTTCAGCAGGTCCTCAAGGGGACGGAATTCCTTCGCGCATTCGAATCCTACGTGGACGACTACGGCCATCGCGGATTGGGTGAGTCCGATGTCATGTCACCCCGCATAGCCGACAACCCTGAAGCCATTTTGGCGGTCCTGCGCATACAGATACGCGCACCCTCACCCGATCGAAAGACGATTCTTTCCCGCCAGGAAACGATCAGAACGACGGCATTGCGAACCATCAAACAACGCCTGCGCCTGGATCGATGGGTGATCTTCTCCTGGTGGTATCGCCGGCTCTGCCGGTTTTTCGCCCTGCGCGAAGCCAATCGCCATCACTTGATGTACTACTCGGCAGCGGCCCGCAATTTATTGCTGCACCTTGGAGATCTTCTGGTTACGGACGGTTTGTGTGATACCCGGGACGATATCTTTTTTCTGACGATCGAGGACCGTGCCGCACTGGCGGCGGGAGAACAGCGTGACTGGCGAGCCGCGATTGCCGCACGTCGAACAGAGCGGAACCGCAATGCAACGGTGCAGGTCCCCGATACTGTTCGTGATTGGGAAACAGCAAGCCGAGCACACCCCTCCTCTGATCGCCGTAACGAAACCGGCCGGTTGTCCGGCCTGCCTATCAGCGCAGGATCCGTAGTGGGACCGATTCGCCTCATCCAGTCGTTGACTG
The DNA here is from genome assembly GCA_015904075.1 of Nitrospira sp. The sequence goes on along the minus strand of JABMDH010000042.1, from coordinate 19,331 downwards.
ATTGGGGCAAGGTGACACCAGGAGATATCATGGTGGCTCCCGTCATCGACCCCGGCATGGCCCCGCTTTTCGGTGTCGCCGGAGGACTCATCGTGGAAATGGGGGGCACGCTGTCTCATGGCGCTATCATTGCCCGTGAATATGGGCTCCCAACGGTAGCCAACGTCGAAGGGGCCATGACACGGCTACCAGAAGGGCGACTCGTACGGCTGGATGCAAGGGCGGGAACCATCGATATGGAACCACGTTCATGATGGTCATTCCATAGCGTACTCACCGACCAGAGCCGATTAGATGGAGCTTCTCTGATCCTTGACCTTTCCCACGTATTTCAGTAGTATTCGCGCCCACTTGCAGTAGTTCTTGCCTCTTTACACCCAATGATAGGGCCACTCAAAACTCAGACGGAGCAGCCAGCCTGTGAGTGAGATCATCCCCCTCACAGCGAGCCTCGTCGTCGGACTGTTTCTTGGCGGCCTGCTTGCGGGCCTCTGGGTCACAAGCCGCTTGCGCGCTGCATCCCAGCGAGCCGAAGCAACGGCCGATGAGCTGCGGAGACAATTGGATCGTGAACGGCAAGAGGAGGCCATGGTCCGCCAAGCGCTTGCCGAAGCTCAACAAGCGCGAACTGCCGCCGAGACCAGAATTGAAGATGTAACGAAGCAACTCGCCGATCAGACGACGTTGCTTGACCAGGCGCGCCAGGAACTGCTCGGCTCATTCCAGGCTCTGTCCGGCGAAGCACTCAAACAAAACAACGAGGCGTTCCTGAAACTGGCCGCCGTTTCCTTTGAAGCCCTCCACGTCAAAGCGGAAGGGGAACTGGCCCAACGACAGCAAGCGATCGATGGCCTGGTGCGCCCGCTGCATGAATCGTTGCAACGGTATGACGAACACATGCGCCTCCTGGAACAATCACGCCAGTCGGCGTATGGCGGGCTGGATCAGCATCTGAAGTCGCTGGCGGAATCGCACCAGCGGTTGCAACAGGAAACGGGCAATCTGGTGAAAGCGCTGCGCGCACCGACGGTGCGGGGCCAATGGGGTGAAATCACGCTGAAGCGGGTGGTCGAACTTGCCGGAATGGTGGGGCACTGCGACTTTGTCGAGCAGCAATCCATCACCGGAGAAGACGGCCGCTTTCGCCCCGACATGGTCGTGCAACTGCCGGGAGGTCGTCAGATCATCGTCGATGCCAAGACCGTGCTCGCGGCCTATCTCGACGCGCATGACGCGCGCGACGAGGCGCAACGCGCGGATGCGTTGCGCCGCCACGCCGAGCAGGTGCGGCACCGGATGGATGAATTATCGTTGAAGGCCTACTGGTCGCAGTTCGGTCGCGCGCCGGAATTCGTTGTACTGTTTCTCCCCGGCGAACAGTTCCTCGGAGCCGCACTGGATCAAGACCCTCGCCTTATCGAAGAAGGATTTGCGCGCGGAGTCGTCCTGGCGACTCCGGCAACGCTCGTCGCATTGCTCCGCGCCGTGGCCTATGGCTGGGGGCAGCAACAATTGAATACCCATGCCGAAGAAGCAGGCCGACTTGGGAAAGAACTCTATGAACGCATGGCGGTGTTTGCCGAGCATGTAAACGACGTCGGACAAGCCTTGGGCAAGAGTGTGTCGGCCTACAATCGCGCGGTGGGGTCGCTGGAGACAAGGATTCTACCGGCCGCGCGCCGATTCAAGGAGTTAGGCGTCTCGTCTGACAAAGAGATCCCGCAACTCGAAGCGGCAGAAATCGTTCCACGCAAAACCTTGCCGTTTGAGACCGACTAAGGAGACTGCATGATCGACGAACAAACGATGGTCCAGGACTTTCACCGGAAATTCGACATCCTGATCCGGACTGCCCCTACGAATCTACCGGACGAGACCCAGCAACTTCGTGTTCGCCTCATCCAAGAAGAATTCGACGAGTTGAAAGAGTCGATGGCGACGGGAAATCTGGCATCGATCGCCAAAGAAATGGCCGACTTACTATACGTGGTCTACGGCACGGCGGTCTCGTATGGAATCGACATGGCACCCGTCTTCCAGGAAGTCCATCGGTCGAACCTGAGCAAGGTCGGCGGCTACAAACGTGCTGATGGCAAATGGATGAAACCTCCGACCTATTCGCCTGCGAAGCTGGAACCGATACTGGACGCGCAACAGGAACGGTCTGTACCCGACGCATCCTCCGCCCCATGCAGATCAACCACACCGCGGCTGAATCCATGACGACACTCCACTGCCCCAGCTGTGGAACGCCTTTCGTCCGGGCCGTCTATAGCGAAGGCCATATGGAAAAGATACTTGGCCACTTTCGCGTATTTCCGTTCCGCTGCCAACTCTGCACGATGCGGTTCCGTGCCTTGCGGACAAAGCCCCCCGACTCCACACATTCCATGGATCGGCGGCAATACAAACGCCTGCCCGCATCGTTTCACGCCGAACTCGTAGCAGAAAATGCCGAGCGGTCCACCCATCGGATCACGGATATTTCCATGGGGGGCTGCACGCTCGAATCCTCCGAGTCACTGCCCCGTGGAAGCTTCTTTGAACTCATGATTTCCCCGGCATCGGAGAAGGAAGCCATCACCATCGAAACGGCAATGGTCTGTTCAGCACGGCAAGAATCGATGGGGGTCCTCTTTCTCGAACTTGAGCCGAACGACAAACAGCGCCTCAGCCAAGTCGTACTCAGCTTGCTCGTCGGGCAAAGAGCCCACCCAAGTCTCACGAACTAGTCATGTGTGCTGGTAACTACCTGCGTCTACCCCGCGACGCCATGCGCGTGCGGGGCGCCGCAACGACAAGATTGTCGATCAGGCGAACGGAGCCAAGACGGATGGCACCCAGGAGCACAGCTCGCGAGACCACTGAAGAGAGCGGATCCAACGTAAGCGGATCGCACACGGCAAGATAATCAACCGTTAGCATAGATGTGTGTTCGATCGTCGTCGCCATCGCCGACTGAATAGCCTGAGCGTCAGTCGTCCCCTTTCGAATCGCCTCAGCCCCCGCTCGAAGGCTCTTGGACAGTGTCACGGCAATGGTCCGCTGCGCCGGTGAGAGATAGACATTGCGTGAACTCATCGCCAACCCGTCTTTCTCGCGGACCGTGGGATGGACGATGATCTCCATGCCCATATTCAGATCTTTCACAAGCCGCCGAATCAACGCCGCCTGCTGATAATCTTTCTGTCCAAACAGGGCAACGTCGGGACGGGCCATGCCGAAGAGTTTCGTGACTACAGTGGCCACACCGGCAAAGTGGTGTGGGCGCACGTCTCCTTCCCACCGGCGGGCAATGGCCGGAACGGTAATCGTCGTCTGAAACCCTTCCGGATACATGGCCGCCACGGATGGCTCGAAACACAGATCCACACCTTCCTCCCGGCACAGCCGCCGATCATTCGCCAGAGGCCTCGGATATTTGGCCAGATCCTCGGTAGGACCAAACTGCGTTGGATTCACAAAAATACTGACCACTAGCGCATCGCATCGCAGACGCGCAGCTCGAATCAGTGCCCGATGGCCGTCATGCAGCGCGCCCATCGTCGGCACGAAGCCCACGGTGACACCTTCCCGCTTGAGGCGGAGACTCCATGCCGTCATCACCTGAGGAGAATGAACGATCTTCATGCGCCGGGCGGTGAGCTACATGCAGGCCGAGAGCCGTACCGGGTCGATGGTTGAGGAAACAGCAACCGCACCTCCGGTCGACCCTTCACAGCCGCAAGCAGCTGGGTGATACTCTGCTGTAAGACGGGATGGACCCACAAGGGATCGAGTTCGCTCAAGGGCATGAGGACAAATCGGCGTTGATGCAGCCGGGGATGCGGGATCACTAAACCGGCTTGATCAATCACCTGCTGTCCGTAGAAAAGAATGTCCAAATCGATCGTTCTGGGGCCAGACCGGTTGTCTTCATCCCGATCAAGCGAGCGCTCGATCTCACGGAGGATCGACAACAGACTGTTCGGAGTGATATCGGTTTCCAGTTGAACTACGCCGTTGAGAAACCATCCCTCGCCTGGCTGCGCATGGTCATAGACTGGCTCCGTTTCGTAGAGCAGCGAGACACCAATCAACTGTGAGTGCGGCAACAGACTCAGCAATGTGACCGCACGGTCGCAGAAATCGACCCGGTCGCCGACGTTCGACCCAAATCCGATGAAGACCGTTTCGCGCATGTCCGTCAAGCGTCAACCGTCATGCGTCATGCGTGAGAGACTCTTTCACGATTGACGAATGACGAATGACGTTCCCCTAGAATCCGGCTTTGCGGATTCGCTCCACCGCTTCAGCCAGCCGCTCCTTCGATGTACACACGGTCATGCGGATATAGCCTTCACCCGGCGCGCCGAAACCGTTCCCAGGCGTGGTGACAATACCCGCCTTCTCTAAGAGATGCGCGGTAAAGGACGCCGACGTGTAACCCTTGGGCACCGTCACCCAAATGTAAAAGGCTGCAGGTGGCGCATCCACTTCCAACCCCAGTTTCTTGAGCCCCGGGATGATCGTATCACGGCGTTCCTGATAGATCTTCCGAATGCCGTCGGTCACTGAATCGTCCAGCCCCAGCGCCGTGATCCCGGCAGCTTGCACCGCTTCGAACACACCAGAGTCCATCTGGCTCTTCACCCTGCCCAACGCGGTCACCACATCCTTGTTGCCGACTACGAACCCGAGGCGCCAACCGGTCATGTTGTAGGTTTTGGAGAGCGAATGGAATTCCACACCGACATCCTTGGCCCCCTCCACTTCCATGAAGCTCGCGGGACGCTTCCCGTCGTAGTAAATCTCCGAATAGGCTGCATCGTGGCAAATGATGATCTGATGCTCTTGCGCGAACGCGATCGCCCGCTTGAAGTAGTCCTTGGTCATGATGACCGACGTCGGGTTATTCGGCGAATTGAGCCACATCAGCTTGGCCTTCTTGGCCACCTCTTTAGGAATCGCGTCGAGATCGGGCAAAAACCCGTTGGCTTTCGTCAGCGGCATGATGTGCGACACACCGCCGCAGAAACTGGTGCCCACCGGATAGACCGGATAGCCGGGACTCGGCACCAGCACGACATCGCCGGGGTCAACAAACGCCAGGTGGATATGCCCGATTCCTTCTTTCGACCCGATCAAGGTCAGCACTTCGTTCGCCGGATCAAGCGTCACATTGAAACGACGCTGGTACCAATCCGCAACGGCTTTCCGAAAGGACAGCATCCCCTCATAGGAAGGATACTGGTGGTGTCTGGCATCCTTAGCCGCATTGGCCAGGCTGTCGATGATCGGCATAGGCGTCGGCAAATCGGGATCGCCGATGCCAAGGTTGATGATGTCCACACCCTTGGCAATCGCAGCCTGCTTCATCTTGTCGATCGCGGCAAACAAATAGGGAGGAAGAGTCTTGATCCTGGTGGCAACTTCTATCGGGAAACCAGCCATGCCTGCTTTTCTCCTTTGCTTATTGAACAATCGGCCATACGCTATCGGCTCTGCGAGTGCCTAGGCTACTTCAAGAATGAGGCGGTAATCAACGCTTCGGTGTGAGCAACTGTCCGATCAGCCGATCGGCGACTTGATGGAGCTGCGGAAGATGTGGAAGGGCGACGGTCCTGACCTCCTGCGCAGTGAGGCGTGCTTTCGTGAGGTCCGGCGCACATTCGCGGCACAATGAGTCGATGCCAGCCTGTTCCATCTCCACATGAAACAAAATCCCATAGGCGCTCGCGCCATAGCGAAAGGCTTGGAGCGGGGCAATCTGAGACCCGGCCAGTGGCACACACTCATTCGGCAGATCAAAGACCTCCCCGTGCCACTCGAACACATCGAACGTGGCAGGGCATGCGCCGAATACCGGATCGCGTGTTCCTTCGTCGGTCAATCGAACCGGCGTCATCCCGATTTCCAGCGCATGGCCCGATCGTACCGTAGCGCCCAGCGCTTTGGCCATGAACTGGCTCCCCAGACATACCCCGACCACTGGTTGGCCGGCACGCAGCGCAGACCGGATAAAGGCCGTCTCTTCAGCGATCCACGGATCGGGATCGTTCACCGACATCGGCCCGCCCATCACAATCAGCAAATCGCCCGTGTCTGTCGGTAGCCCGTCCCTTGGAACCAACTGGTGCTCAAGTTGCACCCCGCGCCTGGCCAGCGACGACGCAAAGGCACCGGGACCTTCAAAAGGGACATGCTGGAGACAAACCGCACGCATTGACACCTCCTGCACTTCGAACTACCCCCTACCCCCAAGCCGTACATTGATTGATTTGGAATATGAATTCAAGGTCAGAAAAAGCAACATTGCTCCACTTGCTGCTGATGCCATCGTCAATACGGCCAACATCCCTTCTCCCCGTCAGTAGGGTACGTACCAGGCTTCACCGGTGCTCATGAAGGCGCGTCCTGTTACGTTGCTGAAAACAATTTTGCTCGCTGCACGCCTGAACTGGCGCGATACACACGTTGAACCGCACACCAGAGGGCCCACAGTTGCCCCTTCAGCCCTCACCCTGTTTATCCGAAAAAGAATGTATGAATAGGGTCCTCGTATCGGAAACCGCAGACGCCAATCCAGCCATCTCTTTCTTCGAACCGCCACCTCCACAACAATATTCACTTTCGCAACGACTCCGTTCCAGCTATCACACGGTCTGGTACCGGATCAGCGAACAATTGAAGTGGTCCCACAGGGTGTATCATGAACTGCCTGCCGGACATTTACCCGATACGAGCGGAAGCCTGCTGGCCAGGATTCAGGTTCTGCAGCGCAGGTTCGACATTCGCTTTGAACAGCAGTGCTCTTCTCTCACCGCACTAAAGAATTACGACTATCTGGACATTCTCGATCAAGCCTGGATGGCGTGGGGAAAGCCACGGCCACTCGGCGGAGTCATGCACGATATCGGCTCGTCAAACTTCTGGTATGCCCGCGCGATCCATGCCTTCTTTACCCCTGTAGATTTGACTGGAGTCGAAGTAGACGGACACCGTATCTACTCCAACAGTTATAGTCGGTGGGATTATGCCCAAGGGTATATCGCAGCGTTGCCACAGACAGCGTTTTACGTTGGTGATTACACGCACTACGACAATCCCGCCGATACAATCATGGCCTGGTATCCTTTCGTTACACCTGAGCCGATCCTGGCCTGGCGTATGCCGCTACATGTGCTGGCACCTCAAGCCTTGTTCGCGCGAGTTGCGAGAAACCTGAACTCTGCCGGCTTATTTGTGATGATTAATCAGGGGCCGGATGAGGCCAAACTCGCCGCTGACCTGTGCAGACGAACAGGACTCCAGTTCGAGAGTTCCTTTGAGGTACAGCACACATTACGCCGTCGCCGGACACCGCCTGTCGTCTCATGGTGGCGTCGCCAGTAACAAGAACTGCGGCAGAATCGCCTTCTTCGCTGGCCCTTCCCGCTTTCTCTGCGCTACAATTGTCCCATGCGGCACACCATCAAAACCGTTGACGACCTTCGCTGGCTCCTCGCCCACACGGGTGGATTCCGCTCCGGCTACGTCACCGATGTCCAGATGTCAAAACGTCGCTTGTTCGATGAGGAAACGGGACGTGAAGTTCCCGCAGGCACCACCGTGTCGGTCACCATTCGCTATCAAGTGCGCGGGTTGGTCCGGATGGCGAAACTGATGATGACCGGCGTGACAGACTTCTCACTGTTCGAACAGGAAGGCGCAGACTGTTCGTCGCTGGACATCATTCAAGTTGAACACAGTGCGGACCGGTTCAGATTCTGGTTCGACCCACAGGGAGAACTCTACATCGTCTGTGAGGAAGCGCACCTGGAAGAAGTGTCTGCCCCGATTCTCGGGACTTCCCCCGTTGCCGAACTGGCTCGCTGGACGTTTCAAGGACAGACCGCCGATGGTCCCACCGTGCAGTGGCTGCTCAATGAGTTGGACGATGCCGGGATGCCCTGCTCCTGGAAAGCCACCAAGCGGATCGCTGCCGTCCATCCGGCCATTCAATGGGAGGGGGATCTGATTCCTTCAAGCACGGTCTCTGCGAGTCGCACGAACAGGGTGCATGTGATGGCCTACGGTCCGCTGGATGGACAAGGCTTCGGCCTGATGCTGCGCATCCTTGGCTCGCACGATCGGCAGATCTCCCGTATTCTGGAGAACCTTGCCGACCGTATCACGCAACGATTTACCGGCAATTGTCTGGTCGGCACAACGATTATTCCAGGCCACGAATGGGAAACCTGGGTTGCGCAGGATGGCCGGCCGAAACTAGGGTAACGCGAGAAAGAGACTGAGGATTCGAGTTAACTTGCGGGTTCGTGCGAATAGCGGCTGCGGCCGTTGCCGTTTGAGTAGGCCGTCGAGCCGTTGCCATTGGGATAGACTGCGGTGCCGTGCCCCGCGCCATTACCGTTCACAAACCCGTGATCGTTCTTTCTGTTCACACACTCCACTAACGCCCACAGCCGGAGCGGATTGACCTTTTGGTTACGGGCAACGTGTAAAGACGTTCCTTCCAAGACGGTATTGAGCGACAGATCGGTTCGCCAACCCAAATGTTTGGTGATCGGAGAGAGTACCTTTTCAACCGCCGCAATCACTTTGTTCCCATTACTGAAGTGGTTCAGCATGATGATGCGGCCACCGGGACGGCACACACGGATCATTTCGTTCACGACCTTTCGATAGTCGGGGACTGCCGTCACCACATAAGCCGCAACTACGGTGTCGAAACTGTCGTCCTGGAATTCCATGGCGCCCGCGTCCATCCGATGAAGCTGGACGTGGTCGAGGCGGTGCGCTTCTGCCTTTTCCTTGGCTTTTGCCAGCATGCCTTCGGAGAAATCGATCCCGACAATCCGGCAATGGCGTGGATACATGGGAAGCGCGAGGCCGGTCCCCACGCCGACTTCGAGAATGTGTTCATCCGGTTGCACATCCAGATTGCGAACGACCGACTCCCGGCCTTCGTGAAACACCTTGCCGAAAATCCGATCGTAAAATCCTGCGTAGGATGTGTACACGCGCTCGATTTTGTTGAGATCCATCCTGTCCTCCAAACCTCAGACAACTTGCGCCCCGCCTGCCCCGCAATGCAGGAGTTGCAGGCAGCCACATCGACGCGTGTGACAATCTCCAGCCGGAAAAGTGTTGGCAGTACGAGATTCCCGCCGAAACCGTAAGCGGAGCTTACTCTAGCCAAGTCCCTGGCATGAGTCAACAGATTCTTGCCCTCACAATAGACCATACTGAATGATCGCGTGATGCATGAGCGACCACGCCCGTACCCGCTTGATTCGCGCCCGGCCCTTGTGGGATAGGTACCCGCAATGATACTAGCCGGACTGTTTGCGGGCGTGCTGTTTATCGGGCTGATCCTGGGCGATTGGTTCTACTTTATCCAGCTGACGCCGGACGCCATTCGGTAT
>JABMDH010000042.1:8311-9824 GCA_015904075.1 Nitrospira sp. | reverse complement strand
CGGCTGGAGAACAGCGCGACTGGCGAGCCGTGATCACTGCGCGCCGAGCGGAACGGCACCATAATGCAGCGGTGCACGTTCCCGATACCGTTCGTGATTGGGAAACAGCGAGCCGAGAAATCCCCTCCTTCGATCGCCGTGATGGAACCGGCCAGTTGTCCGGCCTGCCTATCAGCGCAGGATCCATAGTGGGACCGATTCGCCGCATCCAGTCTTTGGCGGATTGGGGCAAGGTGACGCCAGGAGATAACATGGTAGCTCCCGTTATCGACCCCGGCATGGCCCCGCTTTTCGGTGTCGCCGGAGGACTCATCGTGGAAATGGGCGGCACGCTGTCTCATGGCGCCATCATTGCCCGTGAATATGGGCTCCCGACTGTGGCCAATGTCGACGGAGCCATGACACGGCTACCAGAGGGACGACTCGTACGGCTGGATGCAAGGGCGGGAACCATCGATTTTGAACCAAGTTCATAATGGTCCTTCCGCTGAGTACCCATCGCTAGAGCCAATTGGATAGAGCTATTGCGCTCCTTGACCTTTTCCAAGTATTTCCGTAGGCTCCGCCGTCACTTGCAACAATTCTTGCCGCCTCATACCCAATGACAGGGCCTATGCCAAACTCAGACGGAGCAGTCAGCCTGTGAGTGATATCATCCCTCTCGCAGCGAGCCTCGCAATCGGACTACTTCTTGGCGGCTTGCTCGCAGGCCTCTGGGTCACAAGCCGCTTGCGCGCCCAATCCCAACGAGCCGAGGCAACGGCCGATGAGCTGCGGAGACAATTGGATCGGGAGCGGCAAGAGGAAATACTGGTCCGCCAAGCGCTTGCCGAAGCTCAACAAGCGCGAACCGCCGCCGAGACCAGAATAGAAGATGTGACGAAGCAACTCGCCGATCAGACGACGCTGCTCGACCAAGCGCGTCAGGAACTTCTCGGTTCCTTCCAAGCTCTTTCCGGCGAAGCACTCAAACAAAACAACGAGGCGTTCCTGAAACTGGCCGCCGTTTCCTTTGAAGCCCTCCATGTCAAAGCGGAAGGCGAACTGGCTCAACGGCAACAAGCGATCGATGGCTTGGTGCGCCCACTGCATGAATCGCTGCAGCGGTATGACGAACACATGCGTCTCTTGGAACAATCCCGCCAGTCGGCGTATGGCGGGCTGGATCAACATCTCAAATCCCTGGCAGAATCGCACCAGCGGTTGCAACAGGAAACAGGCAATCTGGTGAAAGCGTTGCGCGCACCGACGGTGCGTGGCCAATGGGGCGAAATCACGCTGAAGCGGGTGGTCGAACTTGCCGGAATGGTGGCGCACTGCGATTTTGTCGAGCAGCAATCCATCTCCGGCGAAGACGGCCGTTTCCGCCCCGATATGGTCGTGCAACTGCCGGGTGGGCGCCAGATCATCGTAGATGCCAAGACCGTGCTCGCGGCCTATCTCGACGCGCATGACGCGCGCGACGATGCGCAACGCGCGGAAGCGTTGCGCCGCCATGCCGAGCAGGTGCGGC
>JABMDH010000042.1:1913-8211 GCA_015904075.1 Nitrospira sp. | reverse complement strand
ACTGTTTGCGGGCGTGCTGTTTATCGGGCTGATCCTGGGCGATTGGTTCTACTTTATCCAGCTGACGCCGGACGCCATTCGGTATGGGTGCAGTGTGGGAAGAACTCAAGACCGGTGGACAGCAAACACCCTGGCAACCCTGCGTGATCGGTTCACTGCCGAGGGTGTGTTGATGCTTCCACATGGTGTGGCCCGGTTCTATCCGGAACTGTCTCAGATTGCGATTCGCCCACAGTATGCGTTGTTTGCCAGTGGGTTTCGCACGGCCTGGCCGATCAAGGGTCTCATTTACCTCTCGACAAACGACCACGGCTTGGGAGCACTCTGCGTCAAACGGATCCCCTGGTCGTCGGCCATCATCACACTTATCTGGTTTGCACTGGTGTCGATCGGATCGCTGGTGTTCGTCGCGACTTATCTAGGGGACGGAGGATTCGAGTCGTTGCAAGGCCTCCTTCTGGGTGCGGGCCTCACGGCCGGCGGTGCGCTCGTGTTGATCATCGGCCTCGTGACCGTGATCCTGTCCTATCGCTTGGAAAACAGCCGCCTGACGAAAGTGTACGAGGAACTGCGCGAAGCGCTCGAAGGCCAACCGCGCCCTGAATCCTGATCCCTAAGCAGTGAACAAGGTCAGGAAATGATCGTATTCTACTGGCAGGTCCACCGCGGATCGGTCACGCGCCAACCCGGCAATGATCCCGCGATGTTTCTTAGAAAGCCCCGATGTATGAAACGCGAGCCGGAATTGTTCCCAACGTGCGGCAGGATCGGACATGATTCGGGTTTGTTCGGCCTTAGGCAGAGCGTGCACCGCCGTCGTCAAAGCCCGAATAGCCTTCTCCACGCTTTCGTACGGCGGGGCCAATTTTAGCCGGGCATAAAAGGTTTCGAGGTGAGCGCGAAACTCATCCTGGAGGATATGAAACTGGTCCGCCATTGTCGGCATGCGATCTGACATGACATTCGACCGGATAATACGGTATCAAGAAGGAACGTGACAACTCTCACAATGGAGGAACGTATGAATCGGATCTATAAAGGATTGCTTGGCGTGTTCGCAGCGGCCGTGCTGGCCGGCTGCTCGTCCCATCACCACCACGGCGCGATGGGAGCCGGGAACAGCGATGCATACTGGCAGAAGGGCCAGCAAGACATGACTGCGTTGATTGACCGGACGGTGACGGATCCCGAAAAGGCGAAACTGGTGAACGGATTTGTCACCGACATTATCACCGAACTCAAAGCAGCCCGCGAGCAAGAGCGTGCCTACCATCGGCAACTCTATACGCTGAACGCCAGCTATACGACGCCGCCGGAGGAGTTCTCCAAGGTCCTCAACGAATCAGCCCAGCAACGGATGGGAAGATCAGCCAAGATTCTGAGCCTGCGCTTCAAGATGAAAAATCTCATGACCGCCGACGAATGGAAAGCCCTGTCCGATCAGATGCTGTCCTACAGCGGACGGTATCAGCATGGCGGCGGAGCGAAGGCGGGATATTAAGAAAGGCCAAGGTTGAGGTTGAGTCGGGGAAATTGCAGGTTCTTCGCTCAGCCTTAACCTTGACCAAAGCACTGTTTGCGGGCGTGCTGTTTATCGGGCTGATCCTGGGCGATTGGTTCTACTTTATCCAGCTGACGCCGGACGCCATTCGGTATGGGTGCAGTGTGGGGAGAACTCAAGACCGGTGGACAGCACACACCCTGGTAACCCTGCGTGACCGGTTCACTGCCGACGGTGTGTTGATGCTTCCGCATGGTGTGGCCCGGTTCTATCCGGAATTGTCTCAGATTGCGATTCGCCCACAGTATGCGCTCTTTGCCAGCGGGTTTCGCACGGCCTGGCCGATCAAGGGGCTCATTTACCTCTCGACCGACGACCGCGGCCTGGGCGCACTGTGCCTCAAGCGCATCCCCTGGTCGTCAGCCATCCTCACGCTCATCTGGTTTGCACTGGTATCGATCGGATCACTGGCGTTCGTCGCGACTTATCTAGGGGACGGAGGATTCGAGTCGTTGCAAGGCCTCCTGCTGGGTGCAGGCCTCACGGCCGGCGCGGTGCTCGTGTTGATCATCGGCCTCGTGACCGTGATCCTGTCCTATCGTTTGGAAAACAGCCGCCTGACGAAAGTGTACGAGGAACTGCGTGAAGCGCTCGAAGGATCACCCCGCCCGGATTCCCAAACAACTAGGAAGTGAACAAATGCAGAAAATGATCGTACTCTGCGGGCAGATCCACAGCAGACCGGTCACGCGCCAGCCCGGCAATGATCCCGCGATGTTTTTTGGAAAGACCCGAGGTATGAAACGCGAGCCGGAATTGTTCCCAACGCGCAACAGGATCGGACATGATTCGGGTTTGTTCTGCCTTGGGCAGAGCGTACACCGCCGTCGTCAAGGCTCGAATGGCCTTCTCCACGCTTTCGTACGGCGGAGCCAGTTTTAGCCGGGCGTAAAAGGTTTCGAGATGAGTGCGAAACTCATCCTGGAGCATGTGGAACTGATTCGGCATAGTCGGTGCGTGATCTGACATGACATTCGACCGGATAATACGGTATCAAGAAGGAACGTGACAACTCTCACAATGGAGGAACGCATGAATCGGATCTATCGTGGATTACTCGGCGTGTTCGCAGCGGCCGTGTTGGCCGGCTGCTCGTCCTATCATCACCACGGCGCGATGGGAGCCGGAAACAGCGATGCCTACTGGCAGAAAGGCCAGCAAGACATGGTCGCGTTGATTGACCGGACAGTGAAGGACCCCGAGAAAGCGAAACTGGTGAATGGAATGGTCACCGACATTATCACCGAACTCAAAGCGGCCCGCGAGCAAGAGCGCGCCTACCATCGGCAACTCTATACCCTGAACACCAGCTATACGACGACCCCGGATGAATTCTCCAAGGTCCTCAATGAATCGGCCCAGCAAAGGATGGGACGGTCGGCGAAGATTTTGAGTCTGCGCTTCAAGATGAAAAATCTCATGACCGCCGACGAATGGAAAGCCTTGTCCGATCAAATGCTGTCCTACAGCGGGCGGTATCAGCATGGCAGCGGAGCGAAGGCAGGATATTAAGAAAGGTCGAGGCTGAGGTTAAGGCCGAGAGAGGAGTGTTTTCTTCCTCAACCTTAACCTCAACCTTAACCTGAGCCGGCCGGCGCGGCTTTCAACGGCACCGCCGCCCACGTCGCGCCGGCATCAGTAGAGCGATAGAGACCGCTGCCGTTGGTGCCGGCGTAGATCGTCTGGGAGGAGTTGGGCGCCATCACCAGCGCCCTGATATTCAGCGTATCCAGTCCGTGATTCATCGCCTGCCAGGTCTTCCCGCTGTCGGCGGTTTTCCAGACCCCTCCTGGTCCGCCGATATAGAGCACCGACGGGCCTGTCGGGTGAATCACAACACTGCTGACGAACGGATCGGGCAGCGACTGTCCGATCCGTTCCCACTGTTCCCCTTTATTCCCCGTGCGAAACAACCCCTTCGTGGTCCCGGCATAGACGATGTCTGGATTCATGCGGTCGATCTCGATGGCGTTCACACCCAACGCCATCGCAGCCATGAGCTCACTTTCCGGGATCAGCCCATTGTTGATCTTTTTCCAATTCATAGCCCCATCATCAGACCGATAGACTCCACCGGTGGTACCTGCATAGAGAATTGCAGGATTCTTGGGGTCAATCCCGATCGACGTCACAATGTGCACTTCCTTCATGCCGTTCATCCGCTCAATCCATTCGCGACCTGCGTCTTTCGTAAAGAACGCGCCCACAGTAGTCGCCGCATAGATCTTCTCGCTCATCGTCGGATGAAAGACGAACTGGTTAATGAACGACACATGTTCTTTCAAGCCGACGTTGTGCGGCAGCCAATGTTGGCCACCATCCGGACTCTTGTAGACCGCATCCCCCATCGTCCCGGCATAGACCGTGGCAGGAAGCTGGGGATCAATCGCCAGCGTCGTCACGCGCCGTGCGCTGAAGCTCGGAAACTTTTCCCAAGTCCCACCGCCGTCACGGGACTTGTAGACCGCGTCGTTGGTAGCGACATAGAGAATATTCGCGTTGGTGGGATGGAGCGCGATCGAGACAACCGACTCGCTCTCCTTTTGGCAGCCGAGGGAGAAGATCAAAAGGGCAAACAAGGCCAATGTAATGACTGCACGAAGCTTTATCATTGTGTGTCGGGACGTAACCATAGCAACCAGATTGGAGTCAAGACGAGAACCCCTGAGGGCTCCCGTATGGATGCCTGGTCCATTAACAGATGCAAGCCGGATTGATAGGAATGGCCTTACACTCCGGCTCTTTCTAGCGAGTTGACGATGACCGGATGCGCTCTACACTTGAAGAAAACCCTCGGAGGGTGATCATGTCCGACCAAGAAGCTCAGCAATTAATCTCGCTTCTGAAAGACATTCGTGACAACCAAAAGCTCCAGTTAGATCGCCAGATTGAAGCATTGGTATTACAGCGGGATCACGACGCATTCATTCAATGCCAAACCAAACGACACGGGCACATCCAAGGGCGCGCAGCTGATGGCCGTTGCCCGTAAGACACTCTTTGTCCTGCTATCGATCGTCACTCTGCTGCTCGTCTATGTGTCTTGGCTCATTCTGCGCTAGCGTCATGCACCCCGTCGGCCATGACATTGCCCCAGACCTGCTCAAGAGGTCACGGTTGCCTGATTCACAGATTTCTATTGCCTCACACTTTCAATCCTTCATAATCAGCAAAACACCTATGGTAGAACCACTAGGACTCTCATAGTCAGGGAGCGCGATTATGCCTGTCACCATTGTCCTCCTATCCGTGGTCCTCTTGTTCTGTTCGATGCCGCAGATTGCAGGGGCCGGCCTTGATTCCGGCATATCAGCATTTGAACGAGGAGACTATCAAACCGCGCATCAAGAATTGCGTCCGCTCGCTGAAAGCGGCAATCCCAAAGCGCAGTATTACATCGGTCTCATGGCATACAGCGGAAAGGGTGTCGCGCCGGATAGCGCCGAAGCGATTAAATGGATCAAGCCGGCAGCGGAACATGGAGTGGCCGATGCGCAGTATATCTATGCGCTCTTATTGGAGGGTGGAACTCCCGGATCGACGGGAAAGATCGAGGCGATTAAATGGTTCACCCTGGCATCCGATCAAGGCCATGTTGATGCCCAAATGAAGTTAGTCGACCGGTACAGCCGAGGCGAGGGAAAAATCAAACCCAATCTTGTCCAAGCCTATACATGGTGCGGCGTGGCCCACCTCCATGTCCCGTCACGCTGTAATCCTCAGGAGTCCGTGACGGCCTATCAGATGACGACCGAACAGAAGGAAGATGCGAAACGGAACGTGCAGCAATGGGTGACCAGACATCCCGTCAACACCTCACATCCGTCGTTCAAAAGCGCGCAGGCATTGCTCGTCGAGCTGGATCGAGCCGACTACAAAAGGAAAGTGGAAATCAAGGCGTCGCTCGTTCGTATGGGAAACGTCTCGACCCCGGCCATGTTAGAAGCGCTACACCAGCGCACGTTCGCACATACGAAACTGCTCACGGACGTCCTGTGCGAACGAGGGCCTGAATCTGCGAGCGCGATACCGGAACTGATCCGCCTCCTCAACGACCCAAGCGTGTTACAACCGGTCAATTCCCATTTTCTGTCTTCTCTCGCCTGCATCGGGAAGACCTCCCCTGAGGTTCAGTCTTTTCTGATTTCGCTGCTGAAGGAGGGGAGCGATGCCATGCGGCCCTGGGCCGCCATGTTATTAGAGAATTTCGAGTCCAAAGAAGCCGTGCTCGCGCTCGCCGATGCACTTGATGATTCACGGCGAACCGTCCGTGAAACAGCCGTGCGAGTCTTATTGAGCATGGGGCCCAAGGCCGCCCCGGCAGTCCCGGCCCTGTCAAAGCTGATGGATCAACGAGGAACCTATCTTGCCTCGGCTGCAGGAGATGCCTTAGCCGCTATCGGCACGCCCGACGCTATTGCTGAGATCAAGCGGCACCATGCCGAATAGCGCCAGCGGTGCGGTCCGTCTTTTTTCCAATTACAGCCGCTGTTCAATCCGCTCCGCATAACCTGTCAGCTCCGCATACCCTTCACCCTGTATGGGCCGGCCCTGTTTCGTACCAGAGACCGACACGGCGCCTTCCCAATATGTGACCTGCGCGCTGCTCGTGGTTCGGAGTTCCTGATCTGCGAGTACCGGGGTAAGGTCCAGCTTCATATCCAAGGAGGGAATCGTGATCCGCCATTGGTTGGGATAGACCGCCCGACTCTTCGGGCTGGTCCAGTTCCCATGACG
>JABMDH010000042.1:0-1813 GCA_015904075.1 Nitrospira sp. | reverse complement strand
CCTCAGATTGCAGGAGCTGGTCTTGATTCCGGCATCTCGGCATTTGGACGAGGAGACTATCAAACCGCGCAGCAAGAGTTGCGTCCGCTCGCTGAGAGCGGCGATCCCAAAGCGCAGTATTACATTGGCTTCATGTGGTACAGCGGGAAAGGCGTCTCGCCGGACAGCGCCGAAGCGATCAAATGGATCAAGCCGGCGGCGGAAAATGGGGTGGCCGACGCGCAGTACATCTATGCGCTCTTGTTGGAGGGGGGAACTCCAGGGCCGTCGGGAAAGGTCGAGGCGATCAAATGGTTCACCCTGGCATCAGATCAAGGCCATGTTGACGCCCAAATGAAGCTGACCGACCGGTACAGCCGAGGCGACGGAATCAAGCCCAATCTTGTCCAGGCCTATACATGGTGCGGCGTGGCCCACCTCCATATGCCGTCACGCTGTAATCCTCAGGAGTCCGTGTCGACCTATCAGATGACGGCCGAACAGAAGGAAGAAGCGAAGCGGAACGTCCAACAATGGGTGACCAAACATCCAGTCAACACCTCACATCCGTCGTTCAAAAGCGCGCAGCGATTGATCGCTGAGCTCGATCGGGCCGACTTCAAGAAAAAAGAGGAAATCAAGGCGTCGCTCGTTCGTATGGGAAATGTTTCAACCCCGGCCATGTTAGAAGCGCTGCACCAGCGCACGTTCGCACACACCAAACTGCTCACGGACGTCCTGTGCGAGCGAGGGCCTGAATCCTCGAGTGCCATACCGGAACTCATCCGCCTTCTCAACGACCCAAGCGTGTTGCAGCCGGTCAATTCCCATTTCCTGTCTTCCCTGGCCTGTATTGGAAAATCCTCTCCTGAGGTTCAGTCTTTTTTGATTTCGCTGCTGAAAGGGGGAAGCGATGCCATGCGGCCCTGGGCCGCCATGTTATTGGAGAACTTTGAATCAAGAGAAGCCGTGCTTGCGCTCGCCGATGCGCTGGAGGATTCACGGCGAACCGTACGCGAAACAGCGGTGAGAGTCTTGTTGAGCATGGGGCCCAAGGCCGCCCCGGCGGTCCCGGCCCTGTCAAAGTTGCTGGATCAAAGAGGAACGTACCTCGCCTCGGCTGCAGGAGATGCCTTAGCGGCCATCGGCACTCCCGAAGCGATCGCTGAGATCAAGCGGCACCACACCGAATAGCGCCAGAGGTACAGTCCGTCCTTTTTTCAATTACAGCCGCTGTTCGATCCGCTCCGCATAACCTGTCAGCTCCGCATAGCCTTCACCCTGTATGGGCCGGCCCTGTTTGGTACCGGAGACCGACACGGCCCCTTCCCAATACGTCACCTGCGCGCTGCTCGTGGTTCGGAGTTCCTGATCTGCAAGTACCGGGGCAAGATCCAACTTTATGTCCATGGACGGTATCGTGATCCGCCATTGGTTGGGATAGATCGCTCGACTCTTTGGGCTGGTCCAGGTCCCGGTGGATTCGATACGGATGTCTCCTACCGGAAGATGGCGAGTCTGTCCGTCTGGTGACACCACCGTGCCGCTGGACGCAGGATCTGGCAATCCATCGCTTCGACGCAGGCGATACACCATAAGTTCGCTGTTGTCCGCCAATTGAATGCTGAACCAGTCCCACCCGACGAGATCCTTGCCCAGATCGGCCGATCCGAATTCATGATCCATCCAACTGGTCCCGGTCACCTCGAACTGTTCGTCGCCGATTGAAAGCGTGCCGGTCGTACCCAATCTTGTGAATGAATAATAATGCGAAGCTTGTCCGTACTCCGCGCCTTTGCGGCTGATGCCGTCCTGTCCATGGATGACCAGGGGC
>JABMDH010000041.1:9400-15220 GCA_015904075.1 Nitrospira sp. | reverse complement strand
AGACGATCAGCAGCAGCGACTCTCCGACAAACACGGCGGCGTAGAACGGCATGAACGACTTGAATGTGCCGCCCATGTATTTCATAAAACTGGGATAGAACGTAATGAATATCGTCAGCATCAAACTGCCGATGAACGCCGTGACCGATAAAGCCAGAAGCGCCACCTTCGCCAAATCCCGCGCCAGGCCGTCGTAGCGAAGCGCCAAGGCCGGCTTCTTGGTGATCAATCCAAGAAATTCCAGCAATGCGCAAAACAGCGGCAGTGCCAGCACGAAGCCGCCGAAGTAGGTATGCAGTTGCGTCACAAACCACACAAGCAACCGGCTGTCGGAAGAACCCATCCGTGGATAGGCCGTCTCGTGAGGCGCCGGAGCGGCCGGCCCCTGCGGCGTCCCTGGCGTATTGAAGTACAGATCCGTCGACACCTCGGCACAGGCGGGAAGATCCAACGCCGGACTGAACAGACTACACAAGGCAACCACGGCAACGACCAGCGCGAGGGACATCAGTTTCTCTGTTGAACGGATGATAGGCATATTACGCTTTCGATCCCGGAGCCGGGGCGGAAGGGGCCATCGACGCGCCCATGGCTGCCGACTTTCCAAGAATGCCCATGACAAACGGACAACGCAGCAGCGCCGGACTCAGGCTCCGCCCCTGTTGCTCTTCCACCTGTCGACGATATCCCAAATAATAGCCATAGAGCGCCATCAATCCGGTGACAAGCGCGCCACCGGTCGCTGCAACAACCATCGAGAACTCCGGCTGCTTCATCACGAATACGGCAACGCCAACCGCAACTAGATAGTAGGTGGCCGCAAAGGCCAATCCCGGCCACCACCAATACTTCAACAACTCGGCAGTCTTCGTCTCGGCCAACCCCGCCATCCATGACGCCTGAGGTTTCAGCCCGCCGAAGTAGGCGCAAAGTGTAATGGCACCACCCAGGATCGTCACCGCGGACAATTCGACGAACGCCGCTTGCTGTCCTCCCACGGCCTGCCCAAACGAAGCCGCCGCTGCGCCGATCGCCAATCCGGCGGCAACCCAGGGAGCAACTTGTGCGGCCTGGCTTCCCAACATCTGACGCAAGGCGGCGCCGTCCGGAAACGTCGGCATCGGCTTTCCCATCAACGCAATCTTCCGCACATGACCGATCTCAAACGCATCGCGTGCCACCGACGTGCAGGAAATGATGATCGCCATCATGGCCGGACCGTCGGGATGCTGGAGATAGCTGTAGCCCGCCATCCACAAAATCGCCAAGACCAATAGTGACAGCTGGATACCATAGACCGCGCCGATCCAACCAGCCACCCAGCCAAGCAGCCGCCCTCCATCCTCGCGCATTATCGCCGACCAAGAGACTGCCCGTCCGACACGATAGGCCACCAACGACGTCACCACCGCCACCAGACTGCTTACCAAGAGCAACACAAACGCGTCATCGAGCGGAACGAGATGTTTGGCCAACCGATAGATACCAAAGGCGACGAATCCTGGCACGAACATCACAATCCGCTTCTGCTTGCGGACAGAGTCCTCCGTCACTATCAGGCTCAAACTCGGCAATACTCGTAGCGCCATCCGATGCAACATAGTGAACTCGTTAGGCGTTAACCGTAAGGCGTGAGGCGATCACCATGATGGTCTGCCTTCTTCTCCTTACGCCTAACGCCTTACCTCTCACGTCTTCTTACGTCTTCTGAGACGCCATCCCGAAGTACTTGGCTTTGATTTCTTCCATCAACGCCACGGTGATGCGGAATGTTCCGCGATCTGCTGCCGTACGCTCCAATTCGACTCGCGCCATGGCGCGGACCGGAGCCGGCACCTTCTCCAGCCGCCGTTCTGCTTCAGGCTCCCATTCGATCCGTTCCCCGGTAGACGGCCGCAACAATGTCTCATACGTGACCACTCGTTCGCCACGGATACGCGCGGCGCCTTCCACATCCTCACGATAGAGAGGAGCCATATAGGGGGGCATCCGCTCCAAGCGATGCAGTGCCTCATCCGTCCACATAAGCCGGTCCACCAATCCATACATCTGCCCCGCCGGCACATCGATCCCTACATTCAATCCACACCCGCGGCATTCGGATCGGATGAACCATTGGAGCGCTCCGTCGTCGTAAGCCCGCTCTTCGATCCCTGCCGTATGCATCCAACGCCCACAGCCGCAAGTCAGCATGGCGAGGCCGCGTGAGGGGTGAGGGATGAGGGGTAAGGGGTCCGGTCCATCGGGCTATCCAATTTTTCCGGGGTACAGGATATACAACATCGTATAGGTGAAGCTGCCGGTGACGAACAGCACACAGTAAATGACCATGGTGAACCGGCCAAGCGCGCGATGACGTTGTCCGCCGTTCGGCCAAATCCGTTGAATCGCCATTTCGATCCCAAAGACGAACGCCACAATGAGTAGAAAGATCAGGTAGACCTCAAACTTCCGCATGGAAAATCCGGCAGTCGCGACGCGCGACCCAAACAAGCCGAGCACCACGACGGTGACTCCGCCCAAGATCAACCCCACCTTCTTCCATGTCGTCTGCAACAGCGACTCGCGAAGAGACGATCAGCAGCAGCGACTCTCCGACAAACACGGCGGCGTAGAACGGCATGAACGACTTGAATGTGCCGCCCATGTATTTCATAAAACTGGGATAGAGCGTAATGAATATCGTCAACATCAGACTGCCGATGAACGCCGTGACCGACAAAGCCAGGAGCGCCACCTTCGCCAAATCACGCGCCAGGCCGTCGTAGCGAAGCGCCCAGGCCGGCTTCTTCGTCATCAATCCAAGAAATTCCAGCAAGGCGCAAAATAGCGGCAGCGCCAGCACGAAGCCGCCGAAGTAGGTGTGCAGTTGCGTCACAAACCACACGAGCAACCGGCTGTCGGAAGAACCGATCCGCGGATAGGCCGTCTCGTGAGGCGCCGGAGCCGCCGGACCCTGCGGCGTCCCGGGCGTATTGAAGTAGAGATCCCTCGACTCCTCGGCACAGGCAGGAAGATCCAGCCCCGGACTGAACAGACCAAACAAGGCAACCACCGTAACGGCGAGCGCAAGGGACGTCAGCTTCTCGTTTGAACGGATGATATGCATCTTACGCTTTCGATCCCGGAACCGGAGCAGAGGGTGCCATCGACGCGCCCATCGTTGCCGACTTTCCAAGAATACCCATCACAAACGGACAACGCAGCAGCGCCGGACTCAGGCTCCGCCCCTGTTGCTCTTCCACATTCCGACGATACCCTAAATAATAGCCATAGAGCGCCATCAATCCGGTGACAAGCGCGCCGCCGATCGCCGCAACGACCATCGGGAACTCCGGCTGCTTCATCACAAATACGGCCACGCCGACCGCAACCAGATAGTACGTAGCCGCAAAGGCCAATCCCGGCCACCACCAATACTTCAGCAACTCGGCAGTCTTGGTCTCGGCCAATCCCGCCATCCATGACGCCTGAGGCTTCAACCCGCCGAAGTACGCGCAGAGCGTGATCGCTCCGCCCAGGATTGTCACGGCGGACAATTCGACGAATGCCGCTTGCTGTCCTCCCACGGCCTGCCCGAACGAAGCCGCCGCTGCGCCGATCGCCAATCCTGCGACAACCCAAGGAGCAACTTGTGCGGCATGGCTTCCCAACATCTGACGCAAGGCGGCGCCGTCCGGAAACGTCGGCATCGGCTTTCCCATCAACGCAATCTTTCGCACATGACCGATCTCAAACGCATCGCGCGCCACCGATGTACAGGAAATGATGATCGCCATCATAGCCGGACCGTCGGGGTGCTGGAGATAGCTGTAACCCGCCATCCACAAAATCGCCAAGACCAATAGGGACAGCTGGATACCATAGACTGCGCCGATCCATCCGGCCACCCAGCCAAGCAGCCGACTCCCATCCTCGCGCACTATCGCCGACCAGGAGACCGCTCGTCCGACACGATAGGCAAGCGACGCCGTCACCACCGCCACCAGACTGCTCACCAAGAGCAGCACAAACGCGTCATCGAGCGGCACGACATGCTTGGCCAACCGATAAATGCCGAACGCGACGAACCCGGGCACAAACATCACGATCCGCTTCTGCTTGCGGACCATGTCGTCTGCAACAGCGACTCGCGAAGCGATCGGATGCCGTCCACGAACTGTTGGGAGCGAAACCCCAGCACGATCATGTACACGGCCATGACCAATCCAATCATGACCAGAATGATATGGAGCGTCAGCACTGGGATAAACACATAGTCATAGAGCGCCTGCGATCCGCCGAACCCTTCCTTCCCTTCGAACGCCAGCACGCCGAGTTGCCGGAACAAATAATAGGCGATAAAAAAACTGAGCATCGAGATCATGCCGCCCAGCATCAACCAATGGTGGGCATCGGCACGGCGCTTCCGGGCCTGAAACCATCCCAGGACAAATAGGCCGGTAAAAAGCGTCGCCATAAACTGGCTCAGATCCGCTCCCACCGTGGCATGCGTCCCGAAAAAACCCGGCTCCCTCAACCAATCCATCATTCTGCTAACTCCCGACTCCTCAGGCCTTACTGTTTTATACCCTGCACCACGGCCGTTTTTTCCAGTTCCGTGACGGAGGTGAACCCGCCCTTGGTCATCCAGCTCATCGCCTCGCTAGTTCGATAACAACCGCCCCGCTGCGTATTGACCAAAATGTGCATCGCAAAGGCCGTCGTCCAAGCCGGGCCTGTTCCCGCCTCGTCTAAAAATCGATCCTTGATGACCAACCGACCACCCGGCGCCAGATGGGCAAATACTTTTCCAACCAAGGCGGCATTCGATTCGGATGTTTGATAATGCAAGATGTCGGACATAAGAACGACATCATAGGGACCACCCAGGGCATCCCGGTTAAAATCGCCTGGGAGCAGCGCGATCCGTGATTCCAGCCCCGCCTCTTTCACAGTTTTTTCCGTCAGCCGAAGGGTCGCGGGAAGATCGAACACCGTCGCGGTCAATTCGGGATAGACCTGGCAAAACGCAATGGCATTCGTGCCCGCGCCGCCGCCCAAATCCAGCAGACGCTCACGCCCGGACAGTTTCAGCCGCTTGGCCAAATCCGGTCCGCTCTGCTGGCCGATGCGGTGCAGTACCGCCAATACATTACTTCCCAATTCAGGATCGGTTTCAAACACATGCCGGTCAACCGGCCGGTGCCCGGTTCGAATCGTCTCCTCCAACTTTCCCCAGTTGTTCCATTCCGCATCGTGCAGCACGAGTAAATGCCCGATGTACTGGGATGAATGCCGGACGAGGTGCTTTTCCGCAGCCGAGGAGTTCCCGTACAGATCGCCTTCTTTTGTCAGTAGCCTCAACGCCACAAGAGCATTTAACAAGAGGGCAAGAGTCGACTCATGGGCCTCAATGCGCCCCGCGACTTCTTTGGCCGTTTTTGGCTTGCCATCCAGCGTGGAAAACACATCCAGCTTGACCGCCGTCAAGAGGATCTTCGTTTCCCAGTAGTACCCAAGCTGGAAGATCTCTGCGAGTGAAAATTCTCGTGACACACCAATCCCTTAGCCCCTTAGGCGATCGCTTAGAAAGTTACGATCTTACCTAGATCGGAAACGGAAAGGCAAGGCAGGGAATACCAACACAGAGATACTGCCTCTATCAACCAGCAGATGGGCGGAGGTTTCGGGTTTCGAGTTTTCGGAGCATCGTTTCAGACAACACAAAACATGAAACCAGAAACTCGCAACTCCGTTCTCCAAATGAGCAGATCAGCAGTGCGTCGTACAAACACCAAGGGCTCAGCGGGTTGCCCCGCTGAGCCCTTGGTTGCAGCT
>JABMDH010000041.1:3271-9300 GCA_015904075.1 Nitrospira sp. | reverse complement strand
CCAACACGATGGACAATGCACTCTTCATTGGACTGCCTCCTTGTGATTAATCTACCGCCCTTAAAAGCTAACCCGCATATCCCTGTATCCGTTCACCGGCCCATGAAAGAAAAATATGGGAACGGCAACTGCTGTCGCATACATGATCGACGACGTGCCGGCGAGGCTGGCTTTCGACCAAGTATGTATATGAAATCTTACCGTCCCCTGTCAACCTATACAAGACCCCCTCCCCGCATTATTCATATTAGTTTTATCTATCATGACATCGCGTGAATAAACCTGTCACAGACTGATCGCTGATGACCGATAGTATCCGTCTCAGCACTCAGCACTCGTGACTCAGCCCATACTCTGCGCCATCTACTCTGAAAATGAATGGCTTATTAGGTTTCAACCTGTTACAGTGACAGACTGCCGGTACGCACCGGCCTTCCTGAAAAACCAGAGCATAAGAGCATCGTCGTCCGCATGATCCACACATCCGAGGATTCCCCTGCATCCGAGACCCTCGTGCCGCAGAGTGGACCGGCTGTCCCCGTGACAGGGCTCCGGCGCACCTATCCCATTTATGTGACCATGCTGCTCTTCGGTCTGGTCACCTGCAGTGCCATGATCGGCGTACCGCTCTTCGGATTCTTCTACGGCTATACCTGGCTGGACTGGACGATGTTCGGCCTATTGTATGTCGTGACCGGATTGGGCATTACCGTCGGGTACCACCGATTGATTTCACACCGAAGCTTCACCTGTCAGAATTGGGTTAAAGTCTGTTTCTTGATTGCCGGTGGCTGGGCGCTTCAAAACTCCGCCCTCAAATGGGGAGCGGACCATATCCGCCACCATGCCGCTTGCGACCAGGATGCCGACCCGTACAATGCTAAACTGGGATTTTGGCATAGCCACTGCGGATGGCTGTGGTCGGACCAAAGCCATGCCGACCCCAAATACGCGGCACGCCTTCGGCAAGATCCTATCGTGGTGTGGCAGCACCAGTACTACGTGCCAATCGTCCTCTCCGGCCTTGCCTTTCCATTCGTCGTCGGATGGCTGTATGGAGGATGGATGGCCGGAGTCAGTTGTTTCATGCTCGCGGGAGTCGGCCGGATGTTCGCCGTTCTCAACTCGACGTTTTGCATCAACTCGATTTGCCACTTATGGGGGCGTCAACCGCACAGCCAGGCGGATTCCAGCCGGGACAGCTGGCTGATCTCGCTCGTCACATTCGGCGAGGGGTACCACAACTACCACCACACGCACCAGACCGATTACCGGAACGGTCCACGCTGGTATAATTTCGATCCGTCGAAATGGCTGATCTACACGCTCTCGCTGCTTGGCCTCGCTTCCTCGCTCCGCACTGCCTCTGGTGGGGAACGAGGGCAAGAACTGATTGCTAATAGCCGATAGCGCGTAATCGAATTAGCGGATTGATTCGCCCGAATCCACTCGCTGATTTTGTGCTATACGCCACCGGCTCTTTTGATCCAACCCCGTCAGTACTTCCTCCATGCCACGGGCGGCAGGTTCCAGAGCTCTGCACGGACGGCAGCCCACAAAGCATCCAGTGCTTCGGTGAGATCCGGCGCAGTCCTGGCCAGAAGTTTGACCGCAACTCCCGGCGCAGCCGGCTGAGACACGCCCCCCAATAGAGACCCCGCTCGCTCGTCCAGCAGCAGGCCGATCCTTGCTTCCAAACGACTCCACACCTCAGGCGTGACGGTATCGTTGATGACATAGAGCGACGCAACATAGTCCCATTCCGCCGCAAGCCCGACCGACCCCAGGTCCGTCGCCGGATCAAGTGCATACCGCTCCACCAGCGACTGCCCCGCCGCTGTCGTAATGCGTATCTCATTCTCCAAACTCGCAAAGGCCCACCGCTCGTCTCTGGCAATTCGTCCCGATGCAACGGCATCCCATAAGAGAATCGTCGCACCCGGTCCCAAGTTCGCATGAATCGATTGGCGGAATCGCGAACCTGCAAAAGGGATGGTATGTTCGGGCAACCACTCCAACACCGCACCGGCGCCGAGCGTGATCTTGATATCCTGAATCGACACCTCGCCCTGCGAGCGATAGACGCGATTCGCTGACGGCGCGGAGATGAGGACATGGGCCTCCGCCTCCAGCTTCATGTCGATGGATAGCCGATCGCCACCGACCAGGCCGCCAGAAGGATTGACCAGCAACGTATAGGCCGCACCCGTCTCATCCAGGTAGATTGGCGGGAGCAGATGCCAGGGGGTCGTGCAGTGAGAGCGCGCGATGATCGTCCTGCCGTTACGCCGGGCATACTCCAGCCGCAACGTTCCAGTGCGGCCGACCGACTCGGTCAGAATATCCGGTGAGTGTTTTCTTTTTGGTGACACGCGCACCGGTAAGACAATCACACGCGCGGAACCCGCTGTGGGATACGTTGCTCGACCCAGGCCGACACCGTATCGAGCCCTGCCCCGGACAAGAGGTTGGTGAAGACGAAGGGCAACTCGCCCCGCATGCGGAGAGTGTCCCGCTCCATCACAGCCAAATCGGCTCGAACATAAGGAGCCAGATCCATCTTATTGATGATCAGCAGATCGGATCGGGTGATGCCCGGTCCGCCTTTACGTGGAATCTTATCGCCTCCTGCCACATCGATGACATAGATGACGAAGTCCACCAATTCGGGACTGAAGGTCGCGGCCAAGTTGTCCCCGCCGCTCTCCAAGAAAATCAATTCGATGTCCGGATGCCGCTTAAGCAGGTCGTCGATCGCTTCCAGATTATGCGACGCATCCTCCCGAATCGCCGTATGGGGACAGCCTCCAGTCTCCACTCCCACGATCCGGTCGATCGGCAAGGCGGCGCGTTTGGTCAGGATCTCCGCATCGATTTTTGTGAAAATATCGTTCGTCACCGCCGCCAGGCTGTAGCGGTCACGCAGTGTCCGGCACAGGGCTTCGACCAGCGCGGTTTTGCCAGACCCGACAGGTCCTCCAACGCCGATGATGGGAATGCCCTTCACTCTCGCTTGTGTCGGATGCATGTCGCCGTGACGGTGTTGATTGTTGTGGTCGTGCATGTAAATCCTAAAGAGCTGTTAGCTGACAGCCGATAGCTAAGACCTGCTCTTAGCTTCTAAAGAGCCGCCACTCCAGCCGGCCGTGGCGCATTGCGTAAATATCCTGAATGGGAGACCATGAACTCATGGATGTCTCGGTCCCGACTTCACGACTGATACGATCGATCAATGGGAGCCACTCTCCCAACACACGTTGCCCTTCACGCTGGCCGAGAGGAGTCAGCCGCATCGCGGCCGAGACGAATCCCACTGCCGTCTGGTAGAGAAATGCCGCGGCTGTTTCTTCGCCGTTCCATCCACAGACTCCCAGCGTCAGTCCGAAACTGACGGCTACGTGACCGGGAGCCTTACCCGCTTCCACCGCATCGCGATACTCCGTCAGCACCGTCTTCCCGCGAAGTTGATCCGCAGCGACTTTCATCACCTGCCGCCCCATCTGACGGCTGGCAAGACGCGAGTCGCGGCCGAGCTTCGTCGAATCCAACTCCCGATCCACATCGATCGCTGGATTGAGTGTTCCGGCTGCTCCGGCCCGGTTCGCCAATTTGACGGCACGCGCCTCCCGCCGGCTCATTCCTCCGCGCAGCAGATCCTCGACATAGCGAGCCAGTTGATCGGAATCCTTGACGGCGCCGCCCTGCACGGCTGCTTCCAAACCGGATGAAAAAGCGTACCCGCCAGACGGGAAAAACGTATCAGCAAATCGCAACCCTTCGAGCAACCCGCGTGTCTTCATCCGGCGACTTCCTCTTACTCCTTCCCCCTCACCCTTTACCCCATACGCTAAAATAGGAAATACCGCTGCGCCATCGGCAACACAATCGCCGGTTCACACGTGAGTCGTTCGCCGTCTGCCGTCACGACGTACGTTTCCGGATCAACTTCGATTGCGGGCAGATAATCGTTCAGTTTCAAATCGCGTTTCTTCACCGTGCGGCAATTTTTCACCGCCGCCACGCGCTTCTGCAAACCGAGCTTCTTCGGGATCTCTCGATCCAGCGCCGCCTGAGACAAGAAGGTGAAACTGGTGCTGTGGATCGCCCGCCCGAATGAGCCGAACATCGGCCGGCTGATGATAGGTTCAGGCGTTGGAATGGACGCGTTGGGATCCCCCATCTGCTTCACCCCTTACGCTAAAACAGGAAATACCGCTGCGCCATCGGCAACACAATCGCCGGTTCACACGTGAGCCGCTCGCCGTCGGCCGTTACGACATACGTTTCCGGATCGACTTCGATCTTGGGCAGATAATCGTTCAACTTCAGATCGCGCTTCTTCACCGTGCGACAGTTTTTCACCGCGGCCACGCGCTTCTGCAAACCGAGCTTCTTCGGGATCTCCCGATCCAGCGCCGCCTGAGATAAGAAGGTGAAGCTGGTGCTGTGGATCGCCCGTCCGAACGAGCCGAACATCGGCCGGCTGATAATCGGTTCAGGCGTCGGGATGGACGCGTTGGGGTCTCCCATCTGCGCTTGCGCGATGAATCCGCTCTTCAGGACCATCTCCGGCTTCACGCCGAAGAAAGCCGGCTTCCAAATGACGAGATCGGCGATTTTCCCCACTTCCACCGAGCCGACTTCATGAGCAATCCCATGCGCAAGCGCCGGATTGATCGTGTACTTGGCCACATAGCGCTTTGCCCGGAAGTTATCGTGTTGAGCCGAATCCTTCCCGCTCTTCGGCGACAGATGGCCCCGCTGCACTTTCATCTTATGCGCCGTCTGCCAGGTGCGGATAATCACTTCGCCGATCCGCCCCATGGCCTGGGAATCCGACGACATAATGCTGATCGCCCCCAAATCGTGCAGAATATCCTCTGCCGCAATCGTCTCTCGCCGGATGCGCGACTCGGCAAAAGCAACATCTTCCGGCACGCGCTTATTCAGGTGATGGCAGACAATGAGCATGTCCAAATGCTCGTCCATCGTATTCACGGTAAACGGCATCGTCGGATTGGTCGAAGACGGCAGCACGTTCGGCTCGCCGCAGACCTTGATGATATCCGGCGCATGCCCGCCGCCGGCGCCCTCTGTATGAAACGAGTGAATCGTCCGCCCTTTGAAGGCGTTAATCGTGTCCTCGACGAAACCCGCTTCATTCAACGTATCGGTGTGAATGGCGACCTGCACATCATAGCGTTCGGCGACACTCAAACAGGTGTCGATCGCGGCCGGTGTGGTCCCCCAATCCTCATGGAGCTTCAACCCGATCGCGCCGGCCTCAATCTGTTCGTCCAATCCTTGAGGCTGGGACGCATTGCCCTTCCCCAGGAAACCAAGATTGATCGGAATTCCATCGGAGGCTTCCAGCATCCGATGAATGTTCCATGGCCCCGGTGTGCAGGTCGTAGCGTTCGTGCCGGTCGCAGGCCCGGTTCCGCCGCCGATCATGGTGGTCAGACCGGCGGAGAGCGCCTCCCAATACTGTTGGGGACAGATATAATGGATGTGCGTTTCGACGCCTCCCGCCGTCACGATGCAGCCTTCTCCGGAAATGGCTTCTGTGCCGGGCCCTACTTCCATTCCCTTGGTGACATTCGGCATGAGATCGGAATTGCCCGCCTTGCCGATGCCGACGATACGGCCGTTCTTAATGCCGATATCCGCCTTGACGACACCCCAGTAGTCGAGAATCACCGCGTTGGTAATCACCGTATCAAGCGCACCGCTGGCGCTGGTAGCGCTTGGAGACTGACCCATTCCATCCCGTATCACCTTGCCGCCGCCGAAGACGGCTTCGTCTCCATACGAGGTGAAGTCTTTTTCGATTTCGACGAATAGCTCGGTATCGGCAAGCCGGATTCGATCACCCACCGTGGGGCCGAAGAGATCCGCGTATTGTTTGCGTGGAATTTTCACCGTGCCCCTCCTTTGCCGGAGAATCCCAGCTCCGCAGCCTTCGCCAGCGCCTTCGTTTTGACTTGTGGGTCATCCAATGACCCGTTGGTCAACGCATTGATGCCATG
>JABMDH010000041.1:0-3171 GCA_015904075.1 Nitrospira sp. | reverse complement strand
ACCACTTCCCCCGGCTCGACGGTAAAGGAGACGTTCCGGAGAATGTGGCTTTCGCCGTAGTACGCGTTGACGTTGGTCAGTTCCAGGGTCAGTGCCATGGTCGTGGTTCACACTCCGTTGGCGGGGCGGGCGCTCAATGCGCCACCTTGGCCCGGCCCAGATAAATTTCCCGCACATGATTGTCGGCCTGCACCTGCTCGACGGTGCCTTCGCAAATCACGGTGCCTTCGGCCAACACGGTCACCACCCGCGCGATCTGCCGGACAAAGTCCATATCGTGCTCAATGACGACGATCGCATGTTTCTTCGCCAGGGATTGGAGCAATTGGCCGGTCTGCTCGGTTTCTTTGTCGCTCATGCCGGCCACCGGCTCATCCACCAGCAGAAGCGACGGATCCTGGAGGATCACCATGCCGATTTCGAGCCACTGTTTCTGGCCATGCGAGAGCGAGCCGGCCCGCGTATGCACGTCGGCGGACAAGCCGATGGTCTCCAACGTCTCCCCGATCCGTTCGCGTTCGGCCGGGGTGGACCGGCCCATCAGCGTGGGGAACACGCCTTTGCTCGCCCGCTTCAACGACAGATCCAGGTTCTGCCAGACGGAGAGGTTCCCGTAGACTGAGGGGGCCTGGAACTTCCGCCCGACGCCCAGCTTGGTGATATCCTCGGCGTTCTTGCCGACCAGGTTGATCTGGTTCCCAAACCTAATCGTGCCGGAGGTCGGACGCGTTTTGCCGCAGATGACATCGAGCAAGGTCGTTTTGCCGGCGCCGTTCGGCCCGATCACGACGCGCAGCTCGTGGTACTGCACGCTGAAGTTACAATTATTGAGCGCCTTGAAGCCGTCGTAGTCCATGACGACGTTCTCGCACTTCAAAATCAGGTTGTCGGTGCTCATGTGACGGCGCCTCCGGGCCGCGGCGCGGTCGGGCTCGGGGCCGCCGGCCCGGCTTCCGTGGGCCCCGGCGCGGGGGCCGCGTCCTTGCGGGCACACAGCTTGCGCAGAATCCCGACCAGCCCGTCGGGAAAGAGCGTGACGACGACGACGAAGAGCCCGCCCAAGATGAACGGCCAGGCTTCGGGGAAATAGTTGGTCAACACGCTCCGGCCATAGTTGACGGCCACGGCGCCCAGGACCGCGCCGATCAAGGTGCCGCGGCCGCCGACCGCGACCCAGATGACGACTTCCAAGGACGGCAGCACGCCGATCTGCGCCGGGGTAATGATGCCCACCTGGGGCACGTACAAGAGCCCCGATAAGCCCGCGAGCCCGGCGGCCACGACGAAGACGAACAGCTTATAGACCCACGGGGTGTAGCCGGAGAAGGTGACGCGCTGTTCGCTATCGCGAATGGCGATCAAGACCTTGCCGGCCCGTGAGGCCACGATCCACCGGCACAGTAGATAGGCGGCGCACAGGGCCACGACGGTCAGGATATAGAGGCCCCGCTGGGTCGACGGGTCCGTGAGACGAAATCCCAGGGCTTGTTTGAAATCGGTGAGGCCGTTGGTGCCCCCCAGCCGCGTCTCGTTGCGGTTGAACACCAGCCAGGCGGCAAAGGCCAGGGCCTGGGTGATGATGGCAAAGTACACACCCTTGATCCGGCTGCGGAACGCCAGAAATCCAAAGAGCGTGGCGAAGAGGACGGGGACCAGGATCGCGCCCAACAACCCGCCCACAAAGCTCTTAAACGGATACCAGAACAGCGGCAGTTCCTTGACCTGGGTCCACACCATGAAGTCCGGCAGCTCGCTGCCATAGACGCTCTCGGATCCGATTTGCAGCGACAGGTACATCCCCATGCAGTAGGCCCCGAACCCGAAAAAGACCCCCTGGCCTAGGCTCAAGACCCCGCAATAGCCCCAGATCAGGTCCAGCCCCAACGCCAGGATGGCAAAGCACAGAAACTTGCCGAATTGATTCAAGCGAAAATCCGACAGATGCAGCCAGGAGTCTTCCGCCGGCAGGAGGTTGAGCAGGGGCAGGACGATGAGCAAGATCCCCGCCGCCAGGGCCACGACCAGCGTTTCCCGACGGTCTGATTTCGGCATGACGGGCTCAGGCATCGGCGTTCCGTCCTTTCGCGGCAAACAGGCCGGAGGGCCGCCATTGCAGGAAGAGGATGACGCCGACGAGAATGAAGACCTTCCCATACACGGCGCCGGTGAACGGCTCGATGAGTTTGTTCATCCCGCCGATCCCCAACGAAGCCCAGATGGTCCCCGCCAGTTTGCCCACGCCCCCGGTCACGACGACCATGAAGGAATCGACGATGTAGTTCTGGCCCAGCCCGGGGTCCACGTTGCCCACCATGGTGAGCGCCCACCCGGCGATCCCGGCTAACCCGGAGGCGAAGGCAAAGGTATAGGCGTCCACTTTCCGGGTCGGAATCCCCAGACACGCGCTCATGTTCCGGTTCTGGGTGACGGCCCGGACCCGCATGCCCAGGTTTGAGCGGAACAACAAATAATAGATCGCGACGACGCAGATGATGGACAGCAGGATGATGAAGATCCGGTTATACGGCAGGTAGACGCCCACCATGACTTGCGCCCCGCCGCGGAGGGCTTGCGGCGCAATCACGGCGGTCAGATCGCCGAAATACACGCGCGCGGCCTGCATCAAGATCAAGCTCACGCCCCAGGTGGCGAGCAGGGTTTCGAGCAGCCGCCCATAGAGAAACCGAATGACGGTGGCTTCCAGGATCCACCCGGCCCCGGCGGCGGCCAGAAAGGCCACGGGCAGCGAGACGGGAAAATACCAGTCGAACACCTCGGGCGACAGCCACGCGACGAACGCCTGTTGGGTGACGTAGGTGGCGTAGGCCCCGATCATCATCAATTCGCCATGGGCCATGTTGATGACGCCCATCAGGCCGAAGACGATGGCGAGCCCCAGTGACATGATCAGCAAAATGGAGCTCAGGCTGATGCCGCGAAAGACGGTCTCGATGATGTTGGCCCAGGTGCCCCACGACTCGATCTGCTCGACGGAGGCCCGGGCCGCCGCCGCCCGGGCCTGCTGCTGGTCGGTTGCGTCTGCGCCCTGTGCGGCATCAAGGAGTTCTTTGAGCAGCGGCACGCTGTTGCTGCTCCGCAGTTCGCCCAGCTTCTTCACGGCCGCCAACTGCACGGCCGGGTCCGCCGCCCGCAGCTCCAGAAAGTTCGCGG
>JABMDH010000040.1:5650-14197 GCA_015904075.1 Nitrospira sp. | reverse complement strand
CAGAGCAGGTCCACGTAGGCGCGTGGATTCGCTTTTTCGAAGGCGCGCGCCAGGGCCTCCATGGTGGCTTGCTCAGGCCCGTTTCCTGCGATGACCAGATTGCCGGCAATCTCGGAGGCGTTACCGGGGCTTGTCGAAAACAAGCCGAGGAGAATCAGAAGTACCGTAAGCCGTTGGGAGATGCGCATAGCCATTCCGGACGACGGAGGAGGCAAGTAGGAATGGGCAGTGTGGTCGGGTAACGGAGACAACTCCATGTTATCGCTCAGAACCTGAGTCTGTTCCCGCAGAAGTGTTTGAATCGAAGGAGGTGTTCGGCGGCGGCACATTCCGTTTCGCGTTCAACGGCGGCAGTTTGGCGAATCGTTCCATTCGTTCGTTATTCATGGCGGCGGCTTTGATCTCCGCAAATCCAGGTTTATGATCACCGATGACTTTGGACGAAAAGGAAGAGAGGAGTCTGGTGGCCTGCCGGGCATGACACGAAGGGCATTCTGTGTCTTCGATCCGGTCATGAATGGATTGGGCCGCTTCAAATTGCGAGGAACAGGCTTCGCAGCGATATTCATAGAGAGGCATGTATTTTCCTGTTCGATATCGGACGCACGGTGTCGCACTGCAGGATGTCGATAAACACCCTTGACCGGCCCGCAAGGTTGCGTTTATTGTAGCACAGTTGTATGTGTTCACTACCAGCATGACAGGAGGATTCCGATGGCAGTGCTACTCCGGCGATTCAAAGGCAACAACGGGATGATGCAAGAAGAACGAATTGATGACGACGATCGGATCGAGCGCTACATGCGGCTTTTTGAGAAGGATGATGTCAAAAAGTTACAGACCGGCGTCAAAGTGTTCATCGAAAAGGACGAGTGGCAGCTCCTTCCGTAAAGACGTGAGGGGTCAGGAGTTAGGGGTAAGGGGTCGGCTGCTGACAGGCGCTCCTTACCCCATACGCCTCACGGATTCCGCATGACCTACTGGGTTCATATCGCGCGCTCAATTGACCGGGTGACGTTGCACCGTGATCGGTGCTCTGAGGTGCCGTCAAATTCATCCTCCAGTGATTTTTGGGAAGGAGGCTGGTTCGACTATCCGGACAAGGACCGGGCGTCTCGCGCGATGGAACAGGCAGGGGCAAACGAGCAGCGGCGGTGCCCGCTGTGCAAGCCTTAGCCGTATCAGGCGCTGAGGCAGGTCATCCGATGTGTTTCTCAGCACTCACTCCTCAGCATTGTTTATTCTATGCCACGCCTTGCGCTACTTCTGACGACCCTGATCTGGGGCGCCACGTTTCCCGCTACCAAGGCGGCGCTTGAGCAAATCCCTCCACTCTCCTTCACATTTTTGAGATTTTTGCTGGGCGCCGTCCTCGTCGGGATCTGGTTTCTACTGATGAGGCGGCCGCTCGTCCACGGTCGTGAGATGCTGGTTGCCAGCGCGGTGACCACCGTGTTTCTCTTTCTCGGCTACACGCTTCAAACCGTCGGTCTTCAGTACACCAGCGCATCGAATTCCGCTTTTCTGACGGCGTTGTATGTGATTTTTGTGCCGTTGATTCTCAGGCGATTCGATGGCCGTTCGCTGCTTGCGACGGCGATCGCCGTGGTTGGGCTGTGGTTGCTGGTCAAGCCCAGCGCAGGCATGAACATCGGCGATCTCTTGACGCTGGGTAGATGGCAGCCGTGGCGATATTCAATTCGCGGCATGCGCGGATGATGCGCATGGCGATTTCACCGCGATTGGCGACCAGGATTTTCTTGAACATACTATTCCCAGCAGACCAGGAAAAATGAACGCGTACGCTAACATAGGACCAGGAGTGGTGTCGAGGGAGGGCGGCGCAATGTCGGTTAGCAGGAAAGGGTATCAGGGGGTGCGCCGGTTATTTCTCAATAGGAGGAAAACTGTCGAACTTGGTGTATAAGAACAATCTGCGGGTGAGGGATATGATCGGAGTGCACGACGGGTGACCATGGAGGGATGGGGACAGAGGTTGCAGGCTGAGGAGAGAGGTCATATTGTCGAACGAGGGATCGTCCTGATCCTTAGTGCGGTTCTTCTCGTTGGGCTGGTCTCTTCACCGGCCTGGAGCGAATCCCCTGCGCCGTCCGTTCACTGGGGCAGTACGGCCTTTCCCGATCAATATTCCACCGTCACCACGGGACTTACGCTCAACCGCTTCACGCCCATTGACGGTTTAGGGAACAAGTACGATTCCACGGTGGGGAATACACTGGGGTTCAATCTCATCACCTTGAGTTGGACTCAACATTGGGGCGGGAAGTTTGAGGGCTGGAGTACGAATCTCACGACCGGGGTCAGCCCCACGAGTGATGAACCGAGTCAATTTTTCCAGAACGAAGTCATTCACCAACTGCGGCAGTTGCCGTCGGTTCCCACTGTGGCTCCTCGTAAGGAGACTGATGTGATGATCGATGGGTCTCTGACCAGATGGTTTCCCCTGGGTGGTCCGAAAGTCATCTTCATGGGCGGCGGGTTTTCTGTCGGGACGATCTATCAACAGGGGTTTCTCCGGGCCGGTATCAGGCGATTACAGATTTCACCGACGCTCTATTCTGGACACTGGGGGGATGTGAGTGTGCGGGCATCTGCCTTGGGGCGGATCAGCTATCAGGACAACGGAGCCGTCCTCCATGCCGTGAGGCAGACGGCAGGACTCGTGCAACCCTCGATCGCGTTCGGCCAGTACCGTACGAACCTCAAAGGTGAAACGATTCCTACATGGGAAGTCGAGTTTGCCGTCATGTGGGACTCGGGGATCTTCGTCAATACATCGGGGCAGAGCCAGAAACAGTTTGCCTGGTCGCTGGCTTTATCCGGCGGACCGCTGCGGTTTGAAACGTGGAACGATAGTATGGGTAAGCTTGCGGAGCGTGACTACGGTCCGACGTACGGCGCGAGTCTGACGCTTGATCTCCTGCGAGTCTGGGGCTACATGGACGGCACGGCATCGGACGCGGTGCCTGCCCCTGCGGCACTCTGACGCTGGTTATCGAGCCAGTATGAGAAAGGCTTTGGAGCGGGCATTCCCGCCGCCGGCGACGATGTCGATGAATGACATGCCGGGATTGAGATCGGGAACGGTCGCTTCAATCGTCGTCTCGTTCACGAACGTATACTGAATCTTTGCCGGGCCTGCGGCGCTGAATGCGACGCCGTGAAAACATTCCTTCGTGCCGAAGTTCTCTCCTTTGATCATGATTTTCTGGCCCGGCTTGGCCTCGTCCGGTTCCACGCTCAAGATTTTGGGACGCTTGTTGCGATCGCAGACAGGATCTTTCTCGATCACCGACTGGTCTGAACCCTGGATCGATTCCATCTCGTAGAGCGTGAAGCCGGCACCGTCGACAATGGCGCCGGCTTCGGCATGCAGCGATGGCGTCAACAATGGCATCAGCATGAGCAAGCCCGTGGCAATGATGCAGAATGGCAGTCGATAGGGACGCATGAGGACCTCCTTTGAGAGAAGGCTACTGGTTCGGCATCGGGACATACGTTTCTCCGATAATCGATTGGCCTGGGGGCGATAAGGCAAATTGTGTAAAGGCATCAACCATGGGAGCGGGTCCCTTCTTTGCGAGCAGCAACAGCGGGCGGCGAAGGCTATAGCGGCCGTCCTTGACGGTCGGACCCTCCGGTTCCACTTTATCCACCGGTAGCAAGCGGACGGCTACGCCGCCCGTGACTGCGGACAGGCCGGTGCTCAATGAAATATAGGTTGTGGCCGAGAGCGGTGGAATAGTCCCGACCACTGTTTTCAGGACGTCCTCATCAGGGCCGATCGTTTTGGAGGCCGTGGACATTTTCCCGGCAATGCCCAACTGAGACTCAAAGGCGTCGCGGATGTTTTGAGAGCGTGGCCGGTCGATCAGGACAATCTTGGTCTCGGGTCCTCCCAATTCAGCCCAGTCGCGGACCTTGCCGGAAAATATGTCGGCGACCTGCTGCTTGGTCACGTCCTTCGTGTAGTTGGACAGATGGACCAAAATTCCGATGCCGTCCCATCCGATCTGTGTAGCGGCTAGCGGCGGATGCTCGGCGCCTGTCACGGCGATGTGAGCCTGGCCTGTCTGGACCAGTTCCAACGGTTTGGAATGATCCTCCCAGAGCAGGTCCACGTAGGCGCGTGGATTCGCTTTTTCGAAGGCACGCGCCAGGGCTTCTATGGTGGCTTGCTCAGGCCCATTACCGGCAATGACAAGATTGCCGGCAATCTCTGAGGCATAGCCCGGGCTCACCAGGAACACACCGACGAGGGCCAGCAGTACCGTAAGACGGTAAATGCAGGTCATAGACACTCCATAGGGTGGAGGAGGGAAGCAGGCATGCACAGTGCGGGAAGGCAACAGGGGCCGCCCATCTTATCGCTCAGAACCTGAGTCTGAGCCCGCAGCAGCGTTTGAATCGAAGGAGGTGTTCGGCGGCGGGACATTCCGTTTTGCGTTCAACGGCGGCAGTTTAGCGAATCGTTCCATCCGTTCGTTGTTCATCGCCGCGGCTTTGATCTCCGCAAATCCCGGTTTATGATCGCCGACGATTTTAGACGAAAAGGAAGAGAGGAGTCTGGTTGCCTGCCGGGCATGGCACGAAGGGCATTCCGTGTCTTCGATCCGGTCATGAATGGACTGGGCCGCTTCAAACTGCGACGAGCACGCTTCGCAGCGATATTCATAGAGAGGCATATGTGTTCCCGTTCGATATCGGACAAGCCGTTCATCACTGCGGGACGTCGATGAACACCCTTGACCGGCCCGCAAGGTTGCGTTTATTGTAGCACAGTTGTACGTGTTCACTACCAGCATCACAGGAGGATTCCGATGGCAGTGCTGATCCGTCGATATAAAGGCAACAATGGCATGATGCAAGAAGAACGAATTGATGACGACGATCGAATCGAGCGCTACTTGCGACTCTTCGAGAAGGACGATGTCAAAAAACTACAGACAGGCGTCAAAGTGTTCATCGAAAAGGACGAGTGGCAGCTCCTTCCCTGAACCGGTAAGGGGTAAGGGGTGAAGGGTCAGTGGATGAAGTGAGGTTCTTCCTCGAACCCCTCACCCCGTTCTGTTCACCCCTCACTGGTTTGCTATGACCTACTGGGTTCATATCGCGCGCTCAATTGACCGGGTGACGTTGCACCGTGATCGGTGTTCCGAGGTGCCGTCGAACTCTTCCTCCAGTGATTTCTGGGAAGGAGGCTGGTTCGACTATCCGGACAAGGACCGGGCGCTTCGTGCGATGGAACAGGCAGGGGCAAATGAGCAGCGGCGTTGCCCGCTGTGCAAGCCCTAGCCGTATACAGTGCTGAGCCATGCAATCCGATGTATCACTCGGTACTCAGTCCTCAGCACGTTGTAATCTATGCCACGCCTTGCGCTACTCCTGACGACCCTGATCTGGGGCGCCACGTTTCCCGCTACCAAGGCGGCGCTTGAGCAAATCCCTCCGCTCTCCTTCACCTTTTTGAGATTTTTGTTGGGTGCCGTCCTCGTCGGGATCTGGTTTTTGCTGATGAGGCGGCCGCTTGTACTCGGTCGCGAGATACTGGTTGCCAGTGCGGTGACCACCCTCTTTCTCTTTCTCGGCTACACGCTTCAAACCGTTGGTCTCCAATACACCAGCGCATCGAATTCCGCTTTTCTGACGGCGTTGTATGTAATTTTTGTACCGTTGATTCTCAGGCGATTCGATGGCCGTTCGCTGCTTGCGACGGCGATCGCCGTGATCGGGCTGTGGTTGCTGGTCAAGCCCAGCGCAGGCATGAACGTCGGCGATCTCTTGACGCTGGGGTGTGCCGCGGCGTTTGCGGGTCATATTGTGTGCCTGGAACGGTTCACCCGCGCGTTCGATGCGCCGTCCCTGTTGGCCTGGCAGATGGCGGCCATGACGATACTCTTCGTGCCCATCACATGGTGGGAACAGGCGCCGGCGGGCGCCTTTGCGCCGACCACGGTGTTGCTGATCGGGTTGCTGGTCACCGGGGGATTGGCCACCGGGGCCTTTGCGGTGCAAATGTGGGTGCAACAGGTGGTTCCGGCTCAACAAGTGGCACTGGTCTTTGCGTCAGAACCGGCCTATGCCGCCTGGCTCTCGTGGTATTTTTTGGGAGAAACACTGGATCTCCAAGGGTGGATCGGCAGCGCGCTGATCTTATCTGCGGTGATCATCGGAGCGCTTGAAGGCCGGACACAATCGCCGCCCCCTTCATCTGCAGCCGTTCAGTCGGCCTGATCGGCCGGTGAAGAAGGTTGAGGTTCAGGTTAGGGCTGAGCCAAGGGAATGGACGTTTCTCGCGACTTCCGGTTTTCTCA
The DNA here is from genome assembly GCA_015904075.1 of Nitrospira sp. The sequence continues at coordinate 7,862 of JABMDH010000040.1, read as the reverse complement.
AGCTCGACCGCAACTTTCTTAATGCAAGGAGTACCATGGCACAAAAGTTTGGAAATGGTCGCTGGGTCCATGAAGGGTTTCTGGATAATCGTGTCGAAGGGACCGTCGTCGGTCGCATCGTCTTTGCCGCGATCGGACCGGTGGATGTTTATCTGCGAGGTAATTTCAAGACCGATATCGCAGGCGAGGTGATCCGGTTTCGCAACAGCCGGTTTGAAGATGACGACATGGCTGCACAGGTGATCGGTGATATGGAGAATCCGCAGATCGGGACGGTCAATTTAATCTCCTTCGATCCACATCCAAATCTCACGCCGCATCCCTATATCGAATGGTTCTCCCTGAGAAAAAATCACTATCGGTTTGAGCTCAATCCCGGCGAAGCCTGGATTGTGCCGGTGGCTGAGCGTGAAGAGATCGATAGGGAAAGCCGGCGGATACGTGACCGATCGGCCGTTCAGTCCTCTGAACGGCCGACGGCCAATGATGAAACAGAGTGGGTGTAACTGAATGCTTAGGCCGGGATTTCCTCAGTCTGGGCCGGAACCGGAACTTTGATCTCCAGCGGCCGTTTCAGAGCGCCGAGATCCACGTCCTGCTTGCTCTTGCCGTCCCGCACATACTCAGGCACATCCCGAATATCCCAGATGAGCCCCAGCCGCTCCAGCAGCTTCAGGCCATAGTAGGTCATGTCGATTTCCCACCAATAGAACCCCTGTCTGGTAGAGGCGGGGTAGTAGTGGTGATTGTTGTGCCAGCCTTCCCCCATCGTGATGAGGGCAAGGAAGAAATTGTTGCGGCTGTCGTCGCCGGTCTCGTAGCGCTGCGATCCGTAGACGTGCGAGAGCGAATTGATCGTAAACGTGCCGTGCGCCAGCGCGACGGTCGAGATAAAGAACCCCCAAATCAGCATCTGGGGTCCGTTGGTGCCGAGGTCTGGAGCCGTGGCTTCCAGCCACATGCCTAACCCGAACATGCCGAATCCGGTGAGGATCGGAATGAGGACGTCGAAACGATCGAGAAACTGCAGTTCCGGAAACTTTAAAAAGTCGGTGATGCCCTTGAACCGCGGGGAGTAGTGCGTTTGCGACATAATCCAGCCCATGTGCGACCAGACAAATCCTCCCTGGCGCGGGGAGTGGACGTCGTCGGGCGAATCGGAGGCGATATGGTGATGGCGATGATGGCTTGCCCACCAGATGGGGCCGCGTTGTGCGCACATGCCGCCGAAGATCGCAAAAGCGAACTGGACGGTACGGGAGGTTTTGAACGTGCGGTGTGAGAAATACCGGTGGTACCAACCGGTGATGACAAACATCCGCATGAAGTAAAACGCGACGGCTACGGCAAGAGCGGTCCAGCTCCATCCAACCCAGAAGACCCCTAAGCACATGAGATGGACAGAGATGAAGGGAATGCTGCGGACCCAGTCTACTTTGGGTGGGCCGTCCAATTTCATTTTTTCCAGGCCCGCCCACGCATCGAACCAGCGGAGAAGCGAATAGAGGCGGTCTTGGCCTGGCGTCGACGGGGGTAAAGACTGCTTGACTGACATTCGATTACCTCCAGGGTGAGAGACCGGCAACCCATCGCACAAAGGAATAGCGCGCCGGTGTCTCGATGAATAGTCTCGCGGCGCTTGTTTGGTGAAGAGGAAGGAAGGCCGCAGAGGAGGACTCACTGCACCGGTATGCGATGCATAGTCCAGCTGTATGATAGGGGCTCATTATACACATAACGTAGCGGAAAGTGAAACCGGCTTCTCCTGCATGATTTGGAGTCCAGCGTCATTTTACCGGAACAGGCTGGGCTGTCTATCATTTGCCAGAGTTTGCCATGTGCCGAGCGAACGACCGATCGAAATTTGACAGCCTTGCCCATGCATCTCTAAAATGCCACCCACGATGAACGATCGTTTTCTCAAAGCCTGCCGACGTGAGCCGGTGGACTGTACGCCGGTGTGGTTCATGCGCCAAGCCGGGCGGTATATGGCTGAATACCGGACGCTGCGCGCCAAGCACGCGATTCTTGAAATGTGCAAGACGCCCGAGTTGGCGGCCCAGGTCACGCTCCAGCCGATCGACCGGTTTCCGTTGGATGCCGCGATCATTTTCGCCGACATACTCTTGCCCTTAGAGCCGATGGGGCTCAACCTGGAATTCGCCGCGGGTGAAGGGCCGGTCATCCATAATCCGGTCCGAGACCGTGCGGC
>JABMDH010000040.1:0-5550 GCA_015904075.1 Nitrospira sp. | reverse complement strand
CATGGGGATCAGTCTGGAATTTGCCCAGGGTGAAGGTCCGGTGATTCATAATCCGGTCCGTGATCGCGCGGCGGTCGAACGGCTGAAGGTGGTGGACGGTGATGAGCTGGAATATGTTGCCGAGGCGATCAGGCAGGCCCAGCGCGCGCTCAATGGGCGGGTACCCTTGATCGGGTTTGCCGGCGCGCCGTTTACCCTGGCCAGCTATGCGATCGAGGGCGGCGGGTCGCGCAACTATTTGTATACGAAACAGATGATGTACGGAGATCCGACTGCGTGGCATGCGCTGATGGACAAGTTTTCGCGGGTCATCACCAGCTATCTCAAGCGGCAAATCAAGGCCGGCGCGCAGGCGATTCAACTCTTTGACAGCTGGGTCGGCTGTCTCTCGGCAGGCGATTATGCGGAATATGTGAAGCCGCATGTGCAGAAGATTTTTGACGCACTCAAGTATGAAGGCGTGCCGATGATTCATTTCGGTACCGGCACGACGGCTATTCTCGGACAGATGCGAGAAGCAGGGGGCGACGTGATCGGAATCGACTGGCGGGTGCATCTGGACGAGGCCTGGACGATGGTCGGACATGATCGCGCGGTGCAGGGGAATCTGGACCCGCTCGTTTTATTTGCGCCGCTTCATGAAATCGAACGCCGGGTCGAGGATATTTTGCGGCGGGCCGGCGGACGCCCCGGCCATATTTTCAATCTCGGACACGGAATCCTGCCGACAACACCGGTCGATCACGTTGCTGCGACGATCGATATGGTGCACAAGCTCAGCCAGCGTTAGGGAACGTGAAGCGTCACTCGTGAAGCGTATCTCGCATGCAAGCGCTTCACGTTTCACGAACGACGAGGAACGATGTCTGAACGAACGCGTCCCACTGCAATTCTACTGATGGCCATGGGTGGCCCGGATTGTTTGGAGAACGTCGAGCCCTTTCTGCTTGATGTGCGCGGAGGCCGCCCGACGCCGCCTGAACTTGTGGCGGAGATTCGGGAGCGGTACCGTGCGACCGGTGGGAAGTCGCCGGCTGTCGGTATCACCCAGAATATGGCGAGGACGCTGGAACGGCGGTTAAACGAGTCCGGCGTCGATCGATACCGTGTCTATGTGGGGTTGCGGCATTGGCATCCGTTTATCAAGGAAACCTATGCCGAGTTGTTGCAAGCAGACCCTGCCCATGTGATCGGACTGTGCATGGCGCCGCAGCAATCTTCGCTGAGTACCGGCGCCTACCGGAAAAAAGTTGAAGAGGCGCGCGAGGTTTTTCACAGCGCGGTCCCGGTCAGTTATGTTGGCAGCTGGCATACCCATCCCACATTGATTGCGGCGATCGTTGAGCGTATTGAGCAGGCGCTGTTGAAGTTTCCGGCTGAGGTGCGGGCCGCTGTGCCGGTGTTGTTTACGGCGCACAGTTTGCCGGAACGAATTGTGACAATGAAAGATCCCTATCCCGAAGAAGTGAAAGGCACGGTCGACGCTGTGACGGCGTTATTGGGGCTGCAGCCGACGACGTTTGCCTATCAGAGCCAAGGGCGGTCGAACGAGCCGTGGCTCGGTCCGACTGTGGAATCGAGACTGGATGCGTTGCGTCTGGAAGGACATCGACATGTGCTGGTCGCGCCGATTGGATTTATCTGCGACCATGTGGAAACACTCTTTGATATCGACATCGAATTAAAGCAGCGGGCTGCGGCTCAAGGCATGCAGCTTGAGCGGATGGCCATGTTGAACGACCAGCCGGCCTTGGTCGACACGCTGCTGGATATCGTGGCTGCGCACGAATCATCCCTCTGTCTTCAGTCGTGAATCAATCTCGTACAGTGGTCATTGTTGGTGGCGGGATTTCCGGCCTTGCGACTGCGTTTGCTTTGCATGAGCAGGCGGCGGCAAGTGGCCTGTCTATCCGCTGCACCGTCCTGGAGTCCGGCTCGACATGGGGCGGGAAGATCGTCACCCACCGGGTTGGTGATCTGGTCACAGAGGCCGGGCCCGACTCTTTTCTCTCACAGAAACCAGCCGGCCTTGCACTGTGTCAGAAGCTGGGGCTGAGTGATCAGCTCATTGATACAAACATCACAGGAAAAAAGGCATTTGTGTTGCGTGGCGGGCGTCTCCATGAACTACCTGAAGGGTTGGTTTCATTTGTGCCGAAGGAATTAGGGCCGTTTCTCCGTAGCGGACTGCTGAGTTGGACGGGTCTGGCGCGCATGGGGCTGGATGTCCTTGTGCCGCGCGGTTCGTCGGTGTGCGATGAATCGTTGGCCTTTTTTTTTAGGAGGCGGTTCGGGGCGCAAGCGTTCGAACGTGTGTTGGAGCCGCTCATGGCAGGGATCTATGCCGGCGATGCCGAGCAGATGAGTGTGAAAGCCACGGCTCAGCAGGGCACGGAGCTTCGGCTGGGGGGGCGGGTCGATGCCATGCGAGTACGGTCACATCAACCGGGTCGCTGGATGTACGACCTGATTCTACAGGATGGATCGGCGCTCTCTGCGGAAAGTCTGGTACTGGCGACGCCCGCCTATGTCTCGGCGGAACTGTTACGTCCGTTGACGCCGATTGCCGGCGGATTGCTGGAGACTATTCCCTATGCCTCGACGGCCACGATTGCGATGGCGTATCCAGCCAACCAGGTGGCGGGCGCCGTTGAGGGATTCGGGTTTATCGTGCCTCGAAAAGAAGGGCGGGATTTGATTGCCGCCACGTGGACCTCTCTGAAGTGGCCCTATCGCGCTCCGTCGGATCGTGTACTAGTTCGCTGTTATGTCGGAGGGGTGGGACGGGAAGCCATTCTTCAGTCGGAGGACGACGAGTTGATCGCCCGAGTCCGCACCGAACTCGCTGCACTGTGCGGAATTACGGCGGAACCGAGTTACACAGAAGTGAATCGCTGGTGGAAGGCGATGCCGCAATACACGCTGGGGCATCTGAGCCGTCTGGTGCAAATCGACGCGGCTCTCAGTCGATATCCCGGGTTAGTCCTGACCGGCGCGGGCTATCGAGGCGTGGGCATTCCTGATTGCATTCGTGACGGTGCGGTTGCTGCCGGAAAGGTCATGGGCTATCTTACGGGCCAACCAGCTCATTGAAGCAGGTTGCAGTGGTCTGACGCGGAGTACTTATGGGAGAACGATGGCCTGTTCCGGATAGCCGAGTTCTTTGAGCGTCGCTTCCAGGGTATCGACCATCTGCGGGGGGCCGCAGAGGAAAATGCAGGTGTCGGAACCGGGAGCCGGAAGATGCCGGCGAAGAATGTCGACCGTGACCCGTCCTGTTCCTTCCGGCCATCCGGAAGGCGGTTGCTCGAGCATATGATGGCAGTGGAAGTTCGGGTATTCCCGCACAGCCCGGCTCCATTCCTCTCTCAGAATAATGTCCGCTTCGGTTTTATTGGCAAAAATCAGAAAGAGTTCCGCATCGATTCGCTTGGTGAGAATCCAGCGGATGATGGCAATCATCGGGGTGATGCCGGTGCCTCCCGCCACAAATCCTACTCGCGTGGCCATTCCATCTGCCCAATGGCCGCCCTGGTTCGGCCCGCTTATCAGTACCGTATCCCCGATTTGTTGATTGTGCAGGTATGTGGAGATGACGCCGGTTGCATAGCGCTTCACGGTGAGGTCAAAAAATCCGGTTACACCGGTTAGCGAGGACGGTGTGTAGGCACGTTTGACCGATTTGCCGGCGATTGTGGCATGGACATACAGAAAATCGCCGGGCAGCATATCCAGCGTGGCGTCGGGGGGGAGTTCGAACCGGAATGTCTTCGTGTCGTGCGTGTCAGCTTCGATAGCCGTAATCTTGTACGGACTCGGGGTCTTGGTTTTGATACGGATGACGGTGTCCATAGTGGAGGCGCATTGTACGAGGTTCCTTGGAGGGGGCGCAACGGAAGACAGTCCAGCCCCTTGTTCTCTCAAGACACCCGCTCTTATAGTACGACCGGTGACCAGTCTCGTTACGAATTGATCTGACCATGCAATCGATGGATGGGAAATTAGTTATCTCCGATGTCAGTGGCCCGTTTCGCGAGCCGCGGGAGCCGGTCTTTTCGTACGACTATTCGATTCAACGCTCGACGTGGGCGACACCGCATGGTGTGCGCGTGAAAGTCTCGATCCCGGAAGAATTGGACGTGCTGAAAGCGAGGCTCCTGGGTCCATCTACGGGATCTCCCGGTCAGCAGCTGATGACGAACAAAATCCTTTCACGAACGATTGCCGATTGGAAAGTCCGGATCGCCGAAGCCGAAGGGATGTTAGCCGCGAGGCGCGATGTCATGGTGGCGCCGTTTGTCGGTCCGTTGGCGAATTTATTTGTGAAGCTCGAAGGATTGTTTGAGGCCGATCAGGCTGCGATTCGGGAGGATATCCGGAAACGGGTAGGAATTTAGCGGCGTACCACGACTCTGTACTTCCAAATACGATGGATTCTTTGCCTCAATGAGAGACGAACGCGTGCGGGTTTCGAGCAGGTGTTGGACGGCTCTCTAGACTCACAAGCACGTGGCGGGCTGCCGGCACTTCGTGCTCAGTGGCTCGGGTCAGCCAGTGCCGAGCTTGGTTTTTATCCTTTGGCACTCCGCGTCCAAACGCATACATGACTCCCAGTACGTGCATGGCTTCTCCGTTGCCGTCTTCTGCGAGGCGGCGGAGGCCGTCAAAGGCTTTCCTGTACCAATGCACTGATTCCTGTGCCTCCAGCCCATCCTGCTTTGCGTAAAAACGGCCCAGGCGGTACTGGGCAAATGCATCGCCCTGTTCGGCGAGGCGGACATCAGGATGGGAACTGGGAGATGGCGATTCGGCGGCAGGCTTCGCTGCCGATGCATATTCTTGGGGAGGTGCCGGAGGCGGCACAGGTGGCACGATAGGACTGTTTGCGGGACTCGGGGGAGTGGCAGAACGTTTGGCCGGAGTGGCTTTTGCTACGTGCGTGATACTGGGCGGTGCGGTTGATCGTTTGGCAATTGGAGCAGGTGGAGACTTTGGGCTCTGCGGCTCACGTGCGCGCGCAGCCGGTGATGCCTCCGTTACGGAGGGCGGACTCTGAGGCGGCGTGACTGGTGCGGCAGCGACAGATTGACTTGGTGGGCCACATTTTTCTTGGAGCGCTGGAGCGAGCTCCACGCCGGTCTCAACCTGGCAGTCTGTGTTGCGATCCGATGGCGCGCGCCACGCGGTGATGGCTGAGGCCCCCCAGATCACCGCGATGAGGACAAAAGACCACCGCATCAATCGACGTCTGAAAAGCCATCGATCGCTGGGAGGTACCTGTACAAGTCCAGGATAACCTTGTTTGGCCATATCGTATAGTCGCAGGAATGATTGCGAGAAGTATATCAGGTTATTTGGGTGCTGTCTTGCGCTCGTAGACCAACCCGATATGCCGGGGTTGGATGGACAAGCCATGCGTATCCGGATGAGTGTAGCCTAAAAGATACGCCGGTAATTCTTGGAGTGGATACCCGATTCGTCCGCAAAGCCCAGGGCTCCGGTATCCGGGCTTCCGGTGTCGTTCAAGTCGATCCGGTAATGGCCTCGAAC
>JABMDH010000004.1:18141-23791 GCA_015904075.1 Nitrospira sp. | reverse complement strand
TCGAACAGGTCTTTCCAAACCTTGCGGATATCATCCTTCTTGAGCCCATGGTAGTTGTAGTGCTGAGAGTAGACGGCCATGACCCTGTCGAGATCATGGGCCTTCACCGCCTGTTCAGCCCGCTCGAATACGGCCATGACGGACTTGACGGTAACTTCGTCCACTTCGATCACGGAACCGGCCGGAACGACGATCTTGGCCTGCGCCGTGCCTCCCGAGCCGGTCAGGGTCAGGCAAAAGCACATGAATAAAGCGGTGACGGCGGCATACATGTTCCGGCCTCCAACAGGCATCGCATTCTCCCTTCCTCGTTGAATCACAGGCAGACTCTCCACCGGCTTCATCACAGACGCTCGCGCATCATGCGGCTAGGCGGAGGAAGGCTCTGCCCGCTCGCGCATCGCTTCCTCAGCCAGGTTCAAGTACTCCACGACATCACGATCGTCGACCTGGGCGAAATCGACATAGTGATTTCCTACCGCCCAGAATGGGTCTGGTGTGGCAAGCACCACCAACTCATCGACTTGCGCGCGGGCTTCCAGGACGGTGTCCGTCGGGCCGACCGGAATCGCTCCAATCAGGCGTCGCGGATTCAGGCTCCTGATCGACTGGACCGACGCGAAGAACGTGGAGCCGGTGGCGATTCCGTCGTCTACGAGAATGACGGTGCGGCCGGTGAGCACGGGAAACCGGCGCTCTTGCCGATAGAGAGCCTGCCTGCGGGTGATCTCCTCCTGCTGGGCCCGAACAAGTTGTGTGATATTCGTCCGGGAGAGACGACACGTCGCCATCGCTTCCGGATTCAGATAGACCACTCCCGTCTCGCCCACCGCGCCCAAGGCGTACTCCGGATTATCCGGCGCACCCAGCTTGCGGGTAATGAACAGGTCCAGCGGAAGATGCAGCCCCAGACTCAATTGGTACCCGACTGCCACGCCACCACGGGGGAGCGCCAGAATGAGGGTTCCAGGCTGTTCACGGTAGGGGATCAGTCGTTCCACCAGCCGCCGGCCGGCCTCTTCACGATTCTTGAAAATCATAATACGGTCTATCCCGTCTATTTGGTCGTTCCAGTCTTTCCGGTCCATCCAGCCATGCATCAAGCCTGGATTGACTAGGCAGACCGGTCGACTACTTGATGCCGCTGGTTACCCCGACTCCGATCAAAAACATAGCCGCCAAGATCAGCAAAGCCATCAGCCACCACAAGTGACGGTGACGCCCGGTTTCTCCCTGTTGCCAATGGACATCCCAGGGGATATCGAGATATTTGGGATGACGGAACATGGCACCCTCCTTCTCCGTATGGAACTAAGGTCAAGCGAAGGCGATATCAGTTCTCGCCTTACGACACCTTCACCTCGATCGATTTCGGCCTGGCCTTCTCCGACTTCGGGAGACGTACGTTTAATACGCCATCCTTGTACTCGGCGCTGACCTTGGAGCCGTCGGCATCTTCGGGAAGGGTGAAGCTCCGCATGAAGCTGCCGTAGGCCCGTTCCACCCTGTGATACTTCTTGCCCTTCTCCTCTTTCTCATATTTGCGTTCTCCGCTGATCGAGAGGACGTCGTCAAGGACGTTGATCTTGATCTCTTCCTTCTTCATCTCGGGAAGTTCAGCCTTCACGACGTATCCCTTGTCGTCTTCACTGATGTCGACGAGGGGTGACCATTCAGCGATCGCCATGGCTTCCTTCTTTTCACCGCTCGTCGCTATTGGGGCGCGCCCAAAGATCGTCGAAAGGCGTTTCTCCATATCTTCGAATTCTCTCCACGGATTCCAACGAGCCGACGGTTCCCATCTGCTGAGTCCGGACATGGCAGACCCTCCTTATTTTGTTAATCAATAGGCATGGTTGCGGTCATTCCTACCTTGGTGTCTCCATGCACTTTCTGTGGTGAGGCGTGACCGCTGCAGACTCGGACTGCATCGGTAATGCCACGTTGATGGCAGATAGAAGCAGGCTCGGTAGATTGCACAGATTCAAGGAGTTGCGAGCTTGGCTAGGTGCGGGCTATGAACTGTGGATTCACGCGCTGTCGCATTACAGGGCAAGACCGTTTCTGGCACTGTGGAATCTTTCGACAATCAATTATGCGTAGCAGGCGGCTCGTACTAAATGCTAATTGGGACGGTCAGCCGAAGTCCGTGGTGCGAAGTAGGGGGCAGGCACGCAATCTTGACAAGGCCATTTGTCCTTCTGGAGATAGGCGTTGCGGACGGCGCTATAGAGATCGACCGTAGATTCTTCGACGCCCTGATATTTTTCAAGGTTGAGTGAGCGGTCGTTCACCACTTCAGTTACTTTTGAAGTGAACAGGATGAGAGAAGTCGTGGTTCGATTTTGATGGGGAATCGCAGACGGAATATCGCCAATTTCAATGATGGGCAGCGCCAGCCAGTGAATAGGGTTGAGAAAAATATCCCCGACATATCCAGCCAAGTCCCGAACTGTAAACGGCGGATAGAGCGGCACGATAATGTACGGTCCTGGTTTGACTCCATAGAAACCGAGTGTTTGGCCTAAATCTTCTTCAGGCGTCTTCAGATTCATGTCGCTTGCCCAATCGATAAATCCGGCAACACCAATCGTGGTGTTTACGAGAAAACGGCCAGCTTCGATCCCTGCTCCTCGGACTTTTCCCTGTAAGACATTGTTGACGAATCGCGGGACGAACCTCGTGTTATAAAAAAAGTTACTGACCCCGATTTGAACCGGATTCGGCATGATAAAGTCGTATCCCTTTGCGACCGGTTTCAGGATCCAGCGGTCGAGCTGCCGATTCAATTCAAAGACCTTTGTGTTGAGAGGCTCCCAGGGATCGTATTCTTCGAGACCTGCCTCACCGGGTTTGGCAAAGGGATCGAACGGTTCTTCTTGCGACTTGTGGTCAAGTGCGGTGGTAGGTACAGAGGCTGAAGATGCCGCGACGGTAGGAGCCGTTGTGTTCGAGTATTCAGTTCCAGGAGGCTGAAGAGTTTTTGAAGCCACTTGGCTGGCGCAACCAGAGAAGGTTAGAAGCGCAACCGTCAGGGTGAGTCCAACTATCGTACCCTTCAACTGGATCGGTATCTCGTATAGTCCGGCCATCATAGTTTTCACCACGCTCCCCCCATCAAACCAAGCAAATCAACCCGTTATCAGCAGGTGGGTGCGCACTTTATCAAAAGCCGGTTCAATCGCCAATCATTAATTTCAGCCTATGTCAGATGTTGCATTTCGCGACAGGATGAGAGAGTGCCCTGGGGCGGTTGGCATCAGCCTTCAAAAGAGCCAACACCGGAAGCGAGAGAAAGGAAATCATTCATCGCTCGATAGTGAGAGATTCCCCTCTCTCACAACTATGGCATCGTCATTGCGTTCTTTCGCAGAATCAAGCGGGAGGAGAGGGGGGGGTACCGCAACTACTGTCCATCGGTCGAGATCTTCTAAGATTTTAATCTCGCCCGTAGCTCTGATGTATTGGTGTCTAAGTATCTGTGGGAGAGGAGCGGTGCCGTCTCACATCGATTGGCCGGAAATCTCAACCTCGGGAGGATGACGCCGATGAAAGCCGTCGTTGGAATCGATGGGTCAAAGTATGGGGATTGGGCGTTGGAATGGGTGGCGAAACTGCCGCTGAAGGCGGTGCCGAGAATCGTCGGGGTGCATGGCCTCGATACTCAGTCTGTACCGACATCATTGATCACACATCCGTCTGTGAGCGGGAATGAGCCGGATGAGGGCGAAGTCATTCACTTCCTTGAATCCCAGGCCAAGCAAGTGGTGGCGGAGTCTGAGCAGCGCATGAAGACACTCGGGCTGAAAGGCTCGGTGCGCGTGGAGAGGCAGGCGATCGCGAAAGTGCTGCTCAAGCATGCGGGACGCAATGGATTGGTGGTAGTGGGCAGTCGAGGACTGAATGCGCTGGACCGGCTCATGATGGGAAGCGTCTCCACGGCTGTGACGATCCATGCGTCCGGTCCTGTGTTGGTGGTGAAAGAGCCGCCGAAGCCGATTCGGCGGATCCTGTTCGCAACGGACGGTTCTCCCTCCTCAGGCAAAGCGCTGCGATTTCTCACCAGACAGTTTCAGGTCAAGCTAGCGGCTGAGCCGATCGGAATTCTTCTGGTCCACGTCATGCCGTTTCTACGGTATACGGTTGTCAAAGAGGCCGGGGAGAAATTACTTGCGCAGGAGGCGGCCAAACTCGAAAGGTTCGGATATCGTGTCAGGGAGTTTCCAAGAGTGGGGCCGGCTGCGGAGGAAATTTTGAAAGTGGTGGGCCGTGAACAGCCGGATCTGATCGTCACCGGGGCCAAGGGGCGTAGCGCCGTTGCCCGCTTTCTCCAAGGCAGTGTATCGACCAAGATTGTCCAGCGGAGCGACTGCTCAGTCCTGGTTGTACGGTAAGGGAGGCGTAACGCCTCCACAGGCAACGCAGAAAAAGAAACGGCCATGACTTCCGTACAGAGTCATGGCCGTCGTTCTTTTTTCGGCCACAGCCTAGGCGCTCTTCTTGTACACGACGATCCCGCCGACCAGTAGCCCCAACGCCACAATCGCGAACAGTGTCAGCATATCCATAACGACTCCTTTGGTTTAGGTAAGAACGCCACTCCTATTTGGATGAATAGAGCAACTATCGTGCTGAGTTCATGGTGGATACCAACTCTTGCAAACGCTGTGTAATGAATGGTTTGTGTACTGCGCATGGTCAGCTGAAGTCGAACGCTGTAGAGAAAATCCGCAAGACCGTCCAGAACTTTTGACAGTATGAGAGGAGGACGAGTTAGGGTAGCCGCTCGCGTCCGTGGGGGGTAGTCAGGTCCTGTTCCGGACCAAGAGGGACGATGCCGGTTGGATTGATCTCGCCATGGGTCAGGTAGCAATGCCGCTTGATATGATCGAAGTTCACCGTGTCGGCGACGCCGTCCGTTTGATAGAGGTCTTTCAAGTAGCCGGACAGGTTCGGGTAATCGACGATGCGTCTGATGTTGCACTTGAAGTGGCCGTGGTACACAGCATCAAACCGCACCAGCGTGACGAACAAGCGCCAATCGGTTTCGACGAATGTCGTGCCGAATAGGAAGCGCCGGTTTGCAAGCCGCGCATCGAGCAGATCCAGTGCGTCAAACAGCTGCCGTACGGCCCGTTCATAGGCCCGCTGCGACGTGGCGAATCCTGCCCGATAGACTCCATCGTTCACGTTCTCGTAGACGAAGTGGTTGAGCTCGTCGATTTCCCTGCGTAGGGCTTCCGGATACAAGTCGAGCGTGCTGTTTGTGAATCGATTGAACTCGCTGTTGAAGATTCTCATGAGCTCGTCGTCGGAGTTGGTCACGATCCGCTTGGTGACACAGTCCCATAGCACAGGCACGGTGACGCGACCTCGATAATGCGGATCGGTCGCTTCATAGGCCTCACGGAGAAAGTGGAATCCATTGATGGGATCGAGCGAATGGCCGGACCCTTCGCGAAACGCCCAGCCCTGCTCATCACGAATCGGGTCCACGACCGTCATCCCGATGACTTCTTCGAGTTTCTTCAGCTTGCGTACGATGACCGTACGGTGAGCCCAGGGGCATGCCCACGATACATACAGGTGATAGCGGTCTGGCGAGGAAGGAAATCCGGAACTGCCGTCAGCGGTCACCCAGCCTCGGAAT
>JABMDH010000004.1:0-18041 GCA_015904075.1 Nitrospira sp. | reverse complement strand
CGACGGTAATGTCGATGCCGGTATCAATCCGGAGGCATCAGTCGCCCCGGGGCTTGCGAATCATCCCTATCATCTTGGCGACTTGCAGAATCTGTATGTTGATGAGAGCCGGAACGGCTCGCTCTATACCATTACAAGCCGGGTCACGCTCGCCGATGGGCTGAATACGCTGTTCGACAAAGACGGCAGTGCCTTTGTCATCCATGAACTTCAAGATAAGTACGTGCCCGATCCACTCACCAAGGATGCGCCCGGCGGTCCCCGGATCGCATGCGGCGTGATCGTCAAGCAATAACGAGAACGTGCTGAAGGGTGTAGGACATGCGGGATCGATCTCTTGAGAAGAGATCGATCCCTGCTCCGTTTCGACAGTACTGAGGTAGGCCAAATGGAACAGCGCGATGTCGTCAGAGAACAGACTGCGGTCAATGTTAAGGGAAGACGTCTCGCGACACATCTAGACCTTCGCCTCAGCCTTGGCCTGATTCTCCTTGTGGGCTGGCTGGGGATGGTATTTGCACCGGGCTTCGACCAAAATCTCTGGGCCGAGTCATCCGTCCCACAACCGGGTGTGAAGTACAAGCCTACTGTTGAACGAGGCCGGAATATTTTCCACGGGACCGGCTCCTGCTCCTACTGTCATGGAATGGACGGCTATCTTGATCGGTTGCCACAAATGGATGAGAACACCGCTGCGCGCATTGCGCGGCTGAATCTATCTCCGACCAACCTGCGTGATCCCGGCGTGCTTCGCCTGAAGACGAACAAGGAACGAGCCCGCGCCATCCGGGAAGGCCATCCTAGCACCGGCAAGTTTCGAGATTTCACCATGAGCGATCGGGACATGGCCGATACCTTGTTCTATCTGGCGTTCATCAGAAAAGACCCCAACCCAGAGCAGTAACAATCTTCAGTTGGGGTACGCCGGAAAATCGTCGACAGGCGTTTCCCGACAGCTTCCAACTCTTTTCACGAACTTCAACGAAACAACGGTTCCTATCTGGTCATGCGGGTATGGAAGACCCTCATTTGCTGTTGATTAATAAGGGGCTGCGCACTGTTTCGAGGCTGTCACGCAATCTTGACAAGGCCATTTGTCGGGCATAAACTTACTAGGTATAAATCAAGCTCGGAATGGTAAACGAGCCGAGCGTATTGGGATCTCGCACGGCCCTAAAGGCTGCCGTGATGCCAAAGAGAGGTGCCGATACAGAAAGGAGGGAGCAGTCAGTTTCGATTCGTCGGGGGTTGCTATGGTGTATTACTTCGTTGCGTCACGGTTCGAACGAAAGGAGTAACCATGGATAGCACATTCTTAATGTTCGCGGTCATCATGCTCGGGATCCTGGTCGGCGGGATCGTCGTGTATAAGAAAAGCCAGTAAACCGTTGCGTCTCAGTTAGCCGATAGGCGGCACTTGGTGACTCGGTTTCGTCTCTTGTAAGGTGTGTCCTCCTCTCATCGAGATCGTTTCCGAGTGAAGTGGTGGTGTGTGCACTGACCGAGTCACTGGTGCTTCCCGCGATCACCGCACAAAAAGTCCTCTGATATTTCAGTTGAAATCGTCCATCGGAGCTTCCGAACCATCCACCGGAATTGCCGATCGCCTATTGTCCCTCGACATGGCTAGGGACAGTCTGAACCATGGCGGCGGTTGTCCTACTCTTGAATAGCCTTGGCCCGCTTCTGGAGATAGGCGTTACGGACGGCGCTGTAGAGGTCCACCGTGGCTTCTTCCACTCCCTGAAATTTTTCCAGATTCAGGGAACGTTCGTTGACGACTTCGGTTGCACGTGAACCTATCGATATGGCATACGTGGCCGCCCGTTCATCGATATCGACTACTGTTGGAATCGAGTCGATATTGTGCATGGTCGGCAGGATGAGCCAGTAAATTGGATTGAGGGCAATGTCGCCAGCATAGCCGGCAAGATCACGAACCGTATACGGTCCAAGAATCGGTACCATGATGTACGGACCTGGTGGGACTCCATAAAATCCGAGTGTTTGCCCCGTATCCTCCTCCGGGGTCGTCAGCTTGAAGTAGTGTTGGGCCACATCGAAAAACCCTCCGATTCCAACTGTCGTATTAATGAGAAAGCGCCCGACTTCGATCCCGGCTCCTTTGAATTTTCCCTGAAATACATTGTTCAGGAACCGTGGGGTTGCACGACTATTGTAGAAGATATTACTCACGCCGACCTGAACAATATTTGGAAGGATGTAGTCGTAACCTTTCGCAATCGGCTTCAGCACCCAGCGATCGAGCTGTCGGTTGAACTCAAAAAACTTGGTGTTGACTGATTCCCACGGATCGTAGTCGTCAAGACCTGTCTCGCCCGGTTTGGCAAAGGGGTCGAACGGTTCATCTTGAGAAGTACTGCGAACCGTGGCGGTAGGGGCAGCGGCTGAAGACACCATGACAATATGAGCCGGGGTGTTCGAGTATTCAGTTCCAGAGGGCTGAAGAGTTTTTGAGGCGACCGGGCTCGCGCAACCAGAGAATGATAACAGCGCAACAATCAGGGCGAGTCCAACCATTTTTCCCTTCAGCTGGATCGGTATCTCGTATAGTCCGGCCATCATAGTTTTCACTACGCTCCCCCCCATCAAATCAAGCACATCAACCCGTTATCGGCAGGTGGGTGCGCACTTTACCAAAAGCCGGTTCAATCGCCAATCATTAATTTCAGCCTATGTCGGAGGTTGCATGTCGCGACAGGATGAGAGCCTGCTCTAGGGCGATTTGCCATAAGCTGCCGTTGACCATATGAGAGGAGGACGGGTTAGAGCAGCCGCTCGCGTTCGTGAGGGGTAGTCAGGTTCTGGTCCGGACCGAGAGGGACGATGCCGGTCGGATTAATCTCGCCATGGGTCATGTAGTAATGTCGCTTGATATGGTCGAAATTCACAGTGTCGGCGACGCCGTCTGTTTGATAGAGGTCTTTCAAATAGCCGAACAGGTGCGGGTAATCGATGATGCGTCTGAGGTTGCACTTGAAGTGTCCGTGGTACACCGCATCAAACCGCACCAGCGTGACGAACAGCCGCCAATCAGTTTCGACGAATGTCGCCCCGAATAGATAACGCCGGCTTGCAAGGCGCGCATCGAGCAGATCCAGCGCGTCAAACAGCCGCCGCACGGCCCGTTCGTAGGCCTGCTGCGATGTGGCGAATCCTGCCCGATAGACCCCATCGTTCACGTTCTCGTAGATGAAGCGGTTGAGCTCGTCGATTTCCCGTCGGCGCGCTTCCGGATACAAGTCGAGACCACCGTCTGTGAAACGATTGAACTCGCTGTTGAAGATTCTCATCACATCGTCGTCGGAGTTGGTGACGATGCGTTTGGTGATCCGGTCCCACAGCACCGGTACGGTGATGCGCCCTCGATAATGCGGATCGGTCGCTTCATAGGCTTCGCGGAGAAAGTGGAATCCATTGATGGGATCCAGCGTATGGCCGGACCCTTCGCGAAACGCCCAGCCGTGCTCGTCACGAATCGGGTCCACGACCGTCATCCCGATGATGCCGTCGAGTTTCTTGAGCTTACGCACAATGATCGTGCGGTGAGCCCAGGGGCATGCCCACGATACATACAGGTGATAGCGGTCTGGCGCGGCCGGAAATCCGGAACTGCCGTCAGCGGTCACCCGGCCTCGGAATGCATCCGATTGCCGCGTGAATTCACCGGACTTGGACTGCTCGTTGGGAAACTGAGCCAGAATTTCCATAACCCCTTCTTTGCAGTATCTCACAGATACAAATTGATGGCGTCGGGAGTTTTCAGCCTTCTGCCCCATTTCTCTACAGAGTGATTTTGAAGCCGTGGCAAAAGGCTACGGATGTCGATCTGTTCATCGAGAAAACCGCTGTTTTCTGGGGCATGGCCCATGCTCAGCATAGGAGGAGAAGTATGGGTGTGTCTGGAGCCGGGGGAGCGGTGATTGTGAACAATGCTTGGCTGAGACGAAGCACATGCGGACTGGTTTCACATCGTCTTCTCTCAAGTATCCTCATGGGTCTTATGCTGATGGGCGTCATTGCCTGTGAGAACAAATCGGTGGAGACTTCTGTCGGCAAACCGGATTCACTCTCTACCCAATCCGGATTCTTGCGTCTGACGCCTGAAGAGTCCTCCCGGATGAACCTGGAGCTTGCGCCTGTCGGGCAGGGGCAACTGCTCACACATCGTGAGTTTCCCGCCACCGTCCAGGCCAATGAGAACGAATTGGCCGAGGTCACGACCCTCATCCGCGGGCGTGTCGTCAACGTCCAGGTGGATGTCGGCCAAGACGTCAAGAAAGGCGCCTTGCTGGCGTTGCTCCATAGTATGGATTTTGGAGTAGCGGAGGGGGATTATCTGAAAGCTGCGGCCAGGCTGCACGAAGCGGAGCTGGCGCATGCACGGGCCAAGGAGCTGTATGAAAACAAAGCCGTGAGCCTGGCCGAACTGCTGCGGCGCGAAGCGGCCATGAGAACGGCGCAGGCCGAAGCGCGTGAAACGAAGAACCGTCTGGAACTGCTCGGAGTGCCGCCGGATGAGATCGAGCGGCTGAATCGGCAACAGACGATCAAGGCCGACGTGTCCTTGCGCGCGCCATTCGACGGCCGGATCATCATGCGCAATATCACCCGAGGCGAGGTGGTCGAGACGCACCAAAATTTCTTCACCGTGGCCGATTTGACCGATGTCTGGGTGGTTGGCAACGTGCCTGAAAAGGACGTCAGATTTATCCGCAAGGACCAGAAAGTCGATGTAGTCCTCGCAGCCTATCCGCACGCCATTTTCTCGGGGACGATCACTTACGTCGGAGATACGCTCGATCCGGCTACCCGTACGATGCGGCTCCGGGTGACCGTGCCGAATCCCGATCGGCTGTTGAAACCTGAGATGTTCGCCGTGATTCGTGTCTATGCGGCGTCGAAACCGGACGAACTGAGCCTGCCAATCCAGGCAATCCAGAACGGTCCGTCCGGCGCGATGGTATTTGTGCGGAGAGAGACGGGGGAATTCGAGGCGCGGAGCGTCACATTGGGAGAGGAACAGGGAGACCTGGTGCAGGTATTGGATGGGGTGCGTGCCGGCGAGGTGGTGGTGACGAAGGGTTCCTTCGCCCTCAAATCCGAGATGGAACGGCACAAGATTGAGCCGGCGCCATGATTGCCTCTCTGTTGGAATTTTCGCTGCGGCAACGGATTCTGGTGATCGGCCTGGCCTGTCTGTTGTCCGCCGCCGGCCTCGTGGCCTTTCAGTCCATTCCGATCGATGCCTATCCCGACGTGACCAATATTCAGGTGCAGGTGCTGACCGACGCACCGGGTCTGTCGCCCGTCGAAGTCGAACGGTTCATCACCTATCCGTTGGAACTTCAGATGACCGGTCTGCCCGGTCTCGCGGAAATCCGATCCCTTTCCAAATTCGCGCTCTCTCAGATCACAGTGGTATTCCGGGACGATGTCGATATCTATTTCGCCCGCCAGTTGGTGCTCGAACGGATGATGGCGGCCAAGGCGCGCCTGCCCGATGGGTTGGAGCCCGTCATGGCGCCGGTCAGCACAGGGCTGGGCGAAGTCTATCAATACTATGTCGAGGGTCCTACGCCGGAGCTCGGCTCAACTGAGATCGCCGGAGCCAGAACGGGGCAAAATGGCGCAGCTGCCGATCAGCGTGCGATGGAGACAGCGTTGACGGAGCAGCGCACGCTCCAGGACTGGGTTCTCCGCCCGCTGCTCAAGACGGTGCCGGGCGTGATCGATGTGAATGGCATGGGCGGGTTCGTCAAGCAGTATCAGGTCCTGGTCGATCCGGCCAAGCTCATCAAGTTCGGCTTGACGCTCCACGATATTCATGAGGCGGTGGTGAAGAACAATGCCAATGCCGGCGGCAATGTGCTGGAGCGCCATGCCGAACGCGCGATCGTCCGCGGTCTTGGCCTCATCAAGAGCGTGAGCGACATCGAGTCCATTATCGTGAAAGAGGCCGGCGGCACGCCGGTCTTTGTGCGCGATGTCGCGGAGGTCCGCATCGGACACGCCGTCCGCCATGGCGCGGTGGTGCTCAACGGCGAACGGGAAGTCGTCGCGGGCACGGTGCTGATGATCCGCGGAGGAAACGCGCGCCAGGTGGTCGAGGCGGTCAAAGACAAGGTGGAGGACGTACACCGGAACGATGTCCTTCCAGCCGGCGTGAAGCTGGTCCCCTTCTACGACCGCATCGAACTGGTCAGCGCAGCCGTCAATACAGTCCGAGATGCGCTGATCGAGGGGATTGTACTGGTGGTCTTCGTCTTCTTTTTCTTTTTGGGCCATGTCCGCAGCGCCATCATTGTGACGGCAACGTTGATCGTAACTCCGCTCGTGACGTTTATCGTGATGGAGCGATTCGGACTCTCGGCCAACTTGATGACGCTCGGAGGGCTTGCCATCGCCATTGGCGAGATCGCGGACGGATCCCTGGTCGTCGTGGAAAACGCCTATCGGCATCTCGCGCAACACAGTGGAGCGTCGCAGGAAAGCAGGCTCAGCGTCATTCTTCATGCCACGAAGGAAGTGGGCCGGCCGATCTTGTTCGGCATTCTGATCATCAGCGTCGTGTTCCTGCCGCTTCTGACGCTCCAGGGTATCGAAGGGAAAATGTTTGCGCCATTGGCCTATACGCTGGTCATTGCGCTCCTGGCATCGGTCGTTGTCACGCTGACCCTGTCACCGGTCTGGCTCGATGACCGTCGCGCTGGCCAGCATGACCCTAGTGCCCCTCATTGGGCGGGAATTCATTCCTCTGTTGGAAGAAGGCGCGCTCACTCCTCAAGTCGTCCGGTTGCCGAGTGTGTCGCTGCAGGAATCCATCGAGATGGAGAAACAGACCCATAAAGCGATGTTGGAATTTCCCGAAGTCCGGATGGCCGTGAGCAAAATAGGCCGGCCGGATATCGCGTTCGGGCCGGAGGAGCCGAATGAAAGCGACCCGATCGTGTCATTGAGTGACCGGAGTACCTGGACGACAGCGGTGACGCAGCCGCAATTGACCGACGCCATCAGGAAAAAGCTGGCGGAGATTCCCGGTATCTCCGTCCTCATGAGTCAGCCGATTCAGGAACGGGTGGACGAGCTCATCTCCGGCATCAGAACGGAATGCGCGATCAAACTGTTCGGCGACGACCTCATGGTCTTGCGGGACAAGGCCGAGGAGATCGCCGCCCTCATGCAGCAGATCGACGGCGTCAAGGACATCAAGGTCGAACAAATCGCCGGCCAGCCGTATCTCACCATCGATATCGACCGGCAGAAGATCGCCCGCTTTGGCATCAACGTGGCCGACGTGCAGGAGATCGTTGTCACTGCGATCGGCGGCAAGGCGGCAACCCAGGTGTACGAAGGCGAGCGGCGGTTCCAGCTCATTCTGAGATTTCCGGAGCCGTATCGGAACAGCGTAGCAAGTGTCGGAGAGATTCGGGTGAAGTCGGCTTCCGGTGCCTTGATCCCCCTGAGCGATCTTGCGACGATCGACATGCGCGAAGGGCCGCTCCGTATCAGCCGTGAGCAGGTCAAACGCCGTGTCTATATCGGTTTCAACGTCGTGGGCCGGGACATCGGTGGAGTCGTGGATGAAGGGCGAAAGAAGTTAGCGGAGCAGATCCGCCTGCCGGAAGGCTATCGGGTTGTGTGGGGCGGAGCCTTTGAAAATATGGAACGGGCCAACGAACGGCTGTTGATCGTCGTGCCGGTCACTCTTGGCCTCGTGTTCTTTCTCCTCTTTTGGGCGTTCCATTCGGTGCGTTATGCCCTGTTGATTATGCTCAATCTGCCCTTCGCCTTGATCGGAGGCGTCGTATCGCTGTGGCTGAGCGGGCAGTACTTGAGCGTACCGGCCTCCATCGGCTTCATCGAGTTATTCGGGCTGGCGGTCGGAAATGGCATCGTGCTGGTGTCCTACATCAACCAACTGCGTCATGAAGGGAAGCAGACAGATGAGGCGATCATCATCGGCTGCAGCCTGCGCCTTCGCCCGGTGGTCATGACCATGATGACCACCCTGCTTGGTCTATTGCCGTTGGTGCTGGCGCAAGGGATCGGGGCTGAAGTGCAGCGGCCGCTGGCTACCGTCGTCATCGGCGGGCTCTTTACCTCAACCGCGTTGACCCTGGTGGTGTTGCCGGCCCTCTATCGATGGCTGGCCGAACGGGAAGTGGGGAAAGAGTATGCGCCGGAATGGGTGTGAGGAAGAAGCGGGCAGCAGGGGGCAATCCCTGCGCTCGCTGAGGCCCCACATCGGAATGTGCTCCCTCAATGCGCGCGGTGCGGGATCGACGATGCCCCTCACCCAGTAGGAAAAATGGAAGGGAGTAATGAAGGAATTAGGATGGCGCAATGTCGTTGGACGCTGTTCGTTACGGACATTCGATCAAAGTCTGCCATGTCTCTCCAGGAACAACCCCAACCTTCCAGCTATTGGAGGTGAGAGAAGGGAGTGCGTGTGGTGTGAGGCCGCTCCCTGCCGGCCACCGGAGTGAAGTGGGCACTATCTTGTATGAGCTTTTCGTGAGCGTGCCGGGCCGGTACGGCTAGTTCTCTTGGCCAGGAGGCGAGGCAGACTTCTGAGGGCAATCACAGTCAACTGGGAGGAATCTGTCCATGAGAGAGATGTTGGTAAGAATGACCGTGCTGTGCGTCCTCGTCTGTGTTGGGATGAGCGCACAATCCGTGACTGCTCATGCCGCCGGGGCCGGTGAGCAGGAGTTTACCAAGGGGGAAGGCCTGCTGAAAAACAAAAACTATGCGGAGGCGCGGGCAGCGTTGGAAGCCGGCCTGCTGAAAGATCCGTCCAATCTGCCGGCTCATTTCAACCTAGCCGAGGCCTGTCGAGCCCTGGAAGTCTGGACCTGCGCAGAGGAACACTACGAGACCGCCTTGGAGCTGGATGCCAAATCCGGACCCACGAAGTCATATTTGCCAAAAACCAAAGCGAAGGTGTGGCGGTTACGGGAGGAAATGACGGTGTGGCGGCACCTGAACGAGGCGAAGGACCTGCTGGCCGGTGGAAAACTGAAGCAGGCGGAGGAGGTCTTGCACAACGCCGATGAGCTGGGTCTCAACAATGAGCAGCAATCTCTCTATCAACAGTTGCAGGGGAAACTTCCACGACCACGATCCACTGCCGCATCCAGGAATCGGGCATTTGCGGGATCGGTAGGAGGATTGGCGGAGATTGACTCTCTGGATATACAGATGGTGCTGGTGCCGGCCGGGAAGTTCACGAGGGGAAGCGATCGTGGTGATGACGAAAAGCCTGTAAGACAGATCTACCTCAATGCCTTCTACATGGATAAGTTTGAGGTGACGGTGGGACAGTACGCCAGGTATCTGGAAGTCACGGGCATGGAGGAGCCTCCGGATTGGAGCATCATGAATCAACCCCAACATCAGAGACGGCCGGTCGTCAATGTGAGTTGGGAGGATGCTGTCAATTATTGTAAGTGGGCCGGCAAGCGACTGCCGACTGAAGCGGAATGGGAAAAAGCCGCGCGGGGAACAGATGGGCGGATTTACCCCTGGGGCAATGAGGCGCCGACTCGGCTCCACGCCAATTACGGGAGAAAGGATTGGGACGACCATCTGGCCTTAGCCCCGGTTGGATCGTTCGAGGCGGGGAAGAGTCCCTATGGTATCTATGACATGGCCGGCAATGCCTGGGAGTGGGTTTTCGATTGGTACGACCATGACTCATATATGACAAGCTTGGAAAAGAACCCCATTGGGCCGGCAAAGGGTAATCAGAAGGTCGTGCGCGGCGGGTCCTGGCTGTATGTGTCTGATTTCTTGCGGTCCGCGCACCGGTTCAATGCGCAATCGACGAATCGGCTTTTTGGTTACGGGTTCCGTTGCGCGAAGACGCCGTAGTTCGAGCTCTTGTGTTCGGACATCAGTCGCACTCGGCAGAAGAATGTAAGTGGGTTGTCCATACGGAGGTGAATAGCACATGTTGAAAGTAGTCGCAGGAGATATTTTATTGACACAGGCCGAAGCCGTGGCACATGGGGTCGCGCCGAACGACAGTTTTGCCAGCGGGCTGGCGTTGTCACTTCGAGAACAATGGCCTGCGATGTACAAGGACTTCCGGCATTACTGCCAGACGGTGACCCCGAAGCCCGGCGGGTTATGGGCCTGGGCTGGTGTCGGCGGCATCCGAGTCGTGAATCTGTTTACCCAGGAACCGGCTTCCAGCCACGGAGCCAAGCCGGGTCGGGCCAGGATCGAGAACGTCAACCATTGCCTCAAGGCCCTGTCCAGGGTGATCAAAAGTGAGAACATCAAGAGTGTCGCCCTTCCCCGTTTGGCAACCGGCGTGGGCGCGCTGGAATGGAAGGACGTCAAGCCATTGATCGAACAGCATCTCGGCCACCTGTCCATTCCGGTCTATGTGTATGCGACATTCCGATCCGGCGTGAAGGCGGTGGAAGAGCACTGAGCTCCCGTGAACGAGATCTGACCAGGGGAGTGCTTCAGTCCAAGAAGCCGGAGCTGATATGAGGAGCGGGGACTCTTGTTTGCAGAGGCCCTCTCCTTCATCAACGGACATGAGCTCATCCCCCGTCGTGTGTATCTCATGCGGGGTCCAATGCTTCACGAGTGATGGCTCTCTGAGCCCCACCATGTTCTCGCTGCACCCGACATCGTTCTTGATCGTTCAGGCTGCGCGCAAACGCACGTCGTATGTCATATCCAGCGATTCACTCGAGACGCGTATTCAAAGTACTTCTGTCCGAACCGGTCCGTCAGCGCTCGTTCCTCCGGTTTGATTTGGAAGCGATTCATGTAGAGGATGAAGGCAGGAAGAAAGAGCAACGCCAGGATATTTGCCAGATACAGGGCCCAGCCGATCAGGAGCAACGCCAGGCCGAGATACATCGGGTTGCGCGTAAAACGATAGATTCCCGACGTCACTAAGAACGATGCGGACGATGGCTTCATGGGGTTCGGGGTGGTATGCGCACTCCAGAAGGACAGCATCGCTAATCCTGTGATGCCGGCCCCGACTATTCCCATTCCCATGGCCACGATTCGCAGCGGTGGACACGCGAATTCGGGCAGGGTGTAGAAGGCGAGCCACATGCCCATCGCGATTAGTGCACCGACGGCGAGTGGTGGAATTTTCAGATCGAGACGATGCATGGATGCCCCATCCAACGGTGAAGCGGGTCGATGGGCAGGAGCCTACACTTTTTGGCGCTCGACTGGCTACTTCTACTCATGGCGGCACAGTCGTGCCTGCGCATGACTCTCGTGGTCAGATAAAGTGGTCGTGTGTACTTGGTTGAACGAACGTACAACCTGTTCAGGGAACAAGGAGTTGAGATGAATCTTCCCATAAATGAAGTTGAAGCCAGAATCCTTGGCGCCCTTATCGAAAAAGAGCTGACTAGTCCGCTGGCTGATCGGTTTTCTGGTGCTGGCGGCCGGCGTTGCATATTTCGTGATGCGGGAGCCGTGAATCAGCCATCGAGTACAACGGAGATAACCCATCTCGCGCTTCCTCAGGCGAGACGGTCATACTGAATGGGGGGATCACATGAACGATCAAGACACACAACGCGCAGTAGGGATTCTCAATCGGATTATGGAGCACGAGTTAGCGGGAGTCGTGCGGTATATGCATTACTCACTCATGGTCTACGGCTATAACCGCATTCCTATCGTGTCGTGGCTGAAGAGTAATGCCGACGAGAGCCTTGCCCATGCGCATAAAGCCGGGGAACTGGTCACCTTGCTTGGCGGCCATCCCTCGCTGAAAATCGGGACGCTCTTGGAAACCGAGAAGCATGACGTGGGAGATATCCTGCGGGAAAGCCTGGAGCACGAGAAGGCCGCTGCCGACGCGTATTACGAACTTCTGAAACTCTCCGAGGGAAAGTCCGTCCTGTTGGAAGAATTTGCGCGAGAGATGATCGTGGGTGAAGAGCTGCATCTGGACGAGGTGAACAAGATGTTGCGCAAGCCAGGTGATGTTCAGCCATTTCGCTCCTAGCCCTTCAAAGGACCGGGAAAGACAGGGGGTTGAGACCATTGGTGGCCTCATCGCGTACGGCGGTCAATGCGCAGAATTAAGGAGGTACCGATGAGGCCATACGGCAAGGTGGGTGTGCGTATCGGTCTGGGTCTGGTTTTGTGCGCAGTGCTGGGATCAGAGGCTGCGTTTGCCAAAGTGCAGGTGTTGCCGGATGCCCAGTTGATGGTTGACGGAAAGACGATCAAGGAGCACAAACGGCTGCTTGGTCATTCGGTCGTGAAAGAGTTGCTTGCGTCATTCGGATGGGCCGAGACAGCGGTGCAGAAGAAAGATCTCGTTGCGCTCATGGCATTCTATTCGCCGGCGTACAATTATCACGGGTTGAAAGAAACCGACGTGCGGCGGGTGTGGGGCGAAGTGTTTATGCACTACAAGGCGGTGGAGTCTCTCCATATGCTGTCTGACATCAAAGTCCGGCAGGTGGACTCCCGGCTTCAGGCGGAGGTCACGTGCACCGGGGGGTTATATGGGACTGAGGAGCGAACGGGCAACCGGATCACGCTCGACAGTTGGTTCCGTGAGGTGCACTACCTGGTCAAAGAAGATGGCGTCTGGAGGTTTCTCGGCAATGCCGGCGAGGCTCCGGCAGCCGCTCCCTTTTCCGCTGCGCCACACCATCCCCTGTTCTGATCGCCGCGCTCTTTCCCCGTTCCTCCCAGGGGATCAGTAGAGAAGGAGGCATGTCCGACCTTCCTGTTCCTGGATATAATGTCACAGCCGCGCGGTGACGGCTTTCACCTCGGTGTAGAGTTCCAATGCGTCGTGCCCCATTTCGCGGCCCCAGCCGGATTGCTTGTAGCCTCCGAAGGGCAGTGCGGCGTCAAAGATGTTGTAGCAGTTGATCCAGACCGAGCCTGCGCGCAGCTGCGCCGCGATGCGGTGGGCCTTGCTGACGTCGCGGGTCCACACCGCAGCGGCCAGGCCGTAGATCGAGTCGTTTGCCAACGGGAGCACCTCGTCTATCTCCGTGAATGGCACCGCGCAGACGACCGGTCCGAAGATCTCCTCCTGCATGATCTTCATCTGCTGCGTCGTGTCGACCAGCACCGTCGGTTCCACAAAATAACCCTTGGTCCCCAGTTTGTGTCCGCCGACCACTGCTTTGGCTCCTTCGGAAAAGCCCGATTCCAGATAACTGAGCACCCGCCGTTGCTGCTCATCCGAGACCAGCGGACCCATTTGGGTGTCGAGATCCATGCCCGGTCCGACCTTGATCTTCTTCGCGTCCTCCGCGATGCCCTCTACTACCTTGTCGAAGATACTCTTGTCGACAAACAGCCGTGAGCCGGCGCAACAGCATTGGCCTTGGTTGAAAAAGATCGCGCTGGACACCCCTGGTATGCTTGCCGCGACATCAGCATCCTCGCACACGATGTTGGGTGATTTCCCACCGAGTTCCAACGAGACTTTTTTCAGATTCCCCGCAGCCGCGACGAGAATGAGCTTGCCGACTTCGGTGGAGCCCGTGAATGCGACCTTGTCCACATGCGGGTGTGCCGCTAATGCCGCGCCGGCGGTCTCTCCGTAGCCCGGCACGATGTTGACCACTCCATCAGGGAACCCCGCTTCGCAGATGAGTTCACCCAGTCGCAAGGCCGACAGTGGCGTCTGCTCAGCCGATTTCAGTACGACGGTGCAGCCTGCGGTTAACGCCGGGCCGAGCTTCCAGGCCGCCATAAGCAGTGGAAAATTCCAGGGGATGATCTGGGCCACCACGCCGACCGGTTCGCGCAGCGTGTAAGCCAGATACTGGGCTCCCGGCGTGTAGGGCACCGAAATGGGGATCGTCGTGCCTTCGATTTTGGTTGCCCAACCGGCCATGTAGCGGAAGAGATCCACCGCCAACGGCACATCGGCTACGCGCGCCACGCCCACCGGTTTGCCATTGTCGAGTGACTCGAGTTGTGCGAATTCTTCCAGGTGTCCCTCAACTCGTTGCCCCCGAAGTGCCGAAATCGGATAAACCTATGTCGTGCCTCCAGCGAGTGACACTCTGAGATGACCGTTCAGCCCTTGAGGCGGAGACCGATGATCGAGCGGATTGTCGATGATCTCAGCCGTGGGACGGAACGGTCGCTCATCGCCTATCGGTTTCATCGCGCGTTGGCCGAATTGATCGGCCAGATGGCCGAGAGGGTCAGACTGCGGCAAGTCGTGCTGACCGGAGGCTGTTTTCAGAACGCCTTGCTGGTCGATCTGGCCAGGGAGCGCCTGGAGTCGGCCGGATTTGTCGCACTGACACATCGGCAGGTTCCCGCAAACGACGGAGGGTTGGCGCTGGGGCAGGCGGTCATTGCGGCGACTCAATTGGGACAGAGAGGGTCGGTCTCTTCACAGGACTGACGAATAACGAAGGTAGGAAACTATGTGTCTAGCAGTGCCGGGGCAAGTCATGACCATTGAGGATGATCCGATGCGGACGGCGATCGTCTCGTTTTCCGGAGTGACGAAGTCCGTGTCGTTGGCGATGGTGCCGGAGGCGCAGGTAGGTGACTATGTCATCGTGCATGTCGGTTTTGCGATCAGTCGGTTGGATGAAGAAGCAGCGAGACGAACGTTGCAGACCTACGCCGATCTGGCGGTCTCAGGCTTGTCTAATAAGACCGATGATTGAGTGCCGGGCATGGCGTGGAGGAGTTGCACGTGAGAAATTGAACAGAAGATCAATTATGGGGATTCTATGAACAAACCAAGCAAAGCCACCGTGAACGTGAAGGGAACCGCTATTACGGTATTGGTTCATCGCGAGCAGGACTACATCTCCCTTACGGATATCGCGTGACATAAAGACTCTGAACGGACGGACTACCTGATCTCAAACTGGCTGCGGAACCGGAACACCATCGAGTTTCTTGGTATCTGGGAGGCTCTGAACAACCCTGGTTTTAAACCCATCGAATTCGATGGGTTTAGGAAAAGATGGGAGCGGACCGTGAGGCATCGTGGACCGGTCTGACCGTGGCATGGTCACCGTGGCTGGTCGTTCAAGGAAAACATTGAGACGGCGTCTGATTCACACGGAGGAGCCCCAATGCCATGCCACTGCTTCGAAGTCGGCTGTCTCCACGAAGACCCACATTGGCTCTCAGTGAATCGCGCGGAATCACAGTCATGAAATATGTGGATGAGTTTCGGGATCGCGGCTATGCCGAGACCTTGGCCGACGCTATCAAGCGCACTGTCACCAGGCCCTGGACGATCATGGAAGTCTGCGGCGGGCAGACCCATTCGATTGTGAAGTTCGGGCTCGATGAGTTGTTGCCTGAGACGGTGACGTTGGTGCATGGGCCCGGCTGTCCGGTTTGTGTGACGCCGACGGCGCTGATCGATCATGCGGTTGTGCTGGCTTCGATCCCTCGCGTCATCCTCTGTACGTTCGGCGACATGCTTCGCGTTCCGGGCTCGCGGGGAGATCTGTTCGGCGCCAAGGCGGCGGGGGGAGATGTCCGGATCGTCTATTCGCCGCTGGATGCGCTGGCGCTGGCCCGTGCGAACCCTGATCGGGAGATCGTCTGTTTCGCCGTGGGGTTTGAGACCACCGCGCCGGCCTATGCCATGGCGGCAATCCAGGCGCGGCGTCTGGGAGTTGCCAACTTCAGTCTGCTCACCGCTCAAGTGCTCGTGCCGCCGGCCATTGAAGCCATTCTGTCCGCTCCCGGCTGTCGCGTGCAGGGCTTTCTGGCGGCCGGTCATGTGTGCACCGTGATGGGCTATGAAGAGTACGAAGATCTCGCCCGGCGCTATCATGTACCTCTCGTCGTGACGGGGTTCGAGCCGATCGAGATCTTGGAAGACTGGAAGCAGGACGGGCGGTCGTCGAGAATCAATATACGAGATCGGTGCGCCGCGAGGGCAATGTGGCGGCGCAAGCTGCCCTGCGCGAGGTCTTCGAGCCGGCGTCCCAAACCTGGCGAGGGATCGGCGAGATTCCCCGGAGCGGCCTGAAATTGACTGCCGCGTATGCCGAGTTTGATGCAGCGTTGCGATTCCGTGACGTCCTGGCCAAGTCCGGTTCGTCGGGCGGAGAAGATCCTGATTGCCGGAGTGGTCTGGTGTTGCAGGGCTTGCTCAAGCCGACCGACTGCGAGGCCTTTGGAAAGCGTTGCACGCCGGAACGTCCGCTCGGGGCGCCGATGGTTTCGAGCGAAGGGGCCTGCGCTGCGTATTACCGGTACCGGGGGAATAGTAAGGGGTAAGGAGTAAGTGGTAAGTGGCGAGGGGTCAAGAGTGAGGCGTGTGTTTTTCAGAATGTAACTGGAAACCACCCATCGATTCCTCGGAGAGGTCCCGTTCGATCCGGAACGGAAGATGATGACGATCGTGCGGCGGACGCCGGAGGGTCCCGTCGCGTACGTCAAGGGTGCGCCGGATGTCCTGTTAGGCCGCTGTACACACCGGCTCGCAGAGGATGGGTCGATCGAACTGTTGTCAGATAGGGCTCGTGCCGCCGTGCTGGAGGCCAATGCGCGATTCGCTCACCAGGCGCTGCGTGTCCTGGGTATCGGAGAGCGCCGGTTGGCGTGCGAGCCGGATCGGTACCAATCTTCGGGTCTTGAAGAGCAATTGGTGTTTGTGGGGCTCGCGGCTATGAAGGATCCCTTGAGACAGGAGGCGAAAGCTGCAGTGCAAGCTTGCCATGATGCCGGAATCAGGACCGTGATGATCACAGGGGACCACAAGGACACGGCAACGGCGATCGCGGAAGAATTGAGGCTGTTGAAGGCGGAGGGGCAGGCGCTGACCGGGATGGAACTCGATCGCCTTTCCGATGACGCGTTGACAAAACAGGTGGATCGGTTTGCCGTGTATTCGCGTGTCTCGGCGGAACACAAACTACGGATCGTCAAGGCGTGGAAGTCGAGCGGCGCGATCGTGGCGATGACGGGAGACGGCGTGAACGACGCGCCTGCGGTGAAGGCCGCCGACATCGGCGTGGCGATGGGAAGAACGGGAACCGACGTGACCAAAGAGGCCTCCGACATGGTTGTCACGGACGACAACTTCGCGTCGATCGCCGCGGCGGTGGAAGAGGGCCGCGCCGTGTTCGATAATATCCGGAAGGCCATCCATTTTCTGCTGTCGTGCAATGTCAGCGAGGTGTTGGTCATGCTGTTTGCCGCGTTGCTGGGGATGCCGCTCCCGCTTATGCCGATTCAGATTCTTTGGATGAACCTCGTCACGGACGGCATCCCAGCGTTAGCCTTGGCGGTCGATCCCAAGGCGCCGGACTTGATGAAGCGACGCCCGCGGAAGCCGGAGGCTCGATTATTGAGTGGCAACAGACTGGCGGCGATCGGCGCGGAAGGGCTGATGCTGAGCGCCATTGCTTTAGGGGCGTTTGCCTATAGTTTGTACGGTCTCCACCAGGAGGTCGAACAAGCGCGGACCGTGGCCTTTACCGTGTTGGTCATCGTGCAGTTGATCCACGCGTTCAACTGCCGGAGCGATCGGTGGTCGTTGTTCCAATTGGGCGTTGGAACGAACCGTCCGCTGCTGCTTGCCGTCTTGCTCTCGCTCGCCATTCAAGCGGCGGTGCTGACCATCCCCGTTGTGGCGCCGATCTTCAAAGTCGCGCCCTTGCCAATCGAAGATTGGGTGTTGATGGGTGTCTTCGGTCTTCTGCCGTTTGTCATCATGGAGGCGGTCAAGGGGTGGCGGCGGTATTGAGCGAAACGATGGACCACTCCTTGTCGTACACATTTGAAGGGTGTAGGATCCAGCTGTGACCATTCCACATCTTGTCGGTCTAAGGCGCGGAAGCTTGTGCGTTGTTGTCTTGGCCCTGTGTCTCTGTGTATTCATGCAGATGCTGGGCGGGCCGGGGACATTGCTCTCTGCTGAAGACATTTCCGATGAGTATTCAGGGTCAGCGCTGGAAGGATTCTCGCTTCCACAGACGTTTCCTCCTCTGACGCTCTCCTCCGAGTCCATTTCGGCAGCTGAGTTGCCACAATCCGCACATCTTTTCGTGCTGGCT
>JABMDH010000039.1:5505-10006 GCA_015904075.1 Nitrospira sp. | reverse complement strand
CTGATTCTCCAGAACCCATTCTTTGGCAAACTGGCCGCTCTGAATCTCACCGAGAATTTTCTTCATCTCTTGCTTGGTCTGTTCGGTCACGACCCTGGGGCCGCGCGTAATGTCTCCGTACTTGGCGGTCGTGCTGATCGAGTACCGCATGTTGGCAATGCCGCCTTGATAAATCAAATCCACGATGAGCTTCACTTCGTGCAAGCACTCGAAGTAGGCCATCTCCGGAGAGTACCCGGCTTCAACCAGCGTTTCATACCCGGCCTGGATCAAGGAGGTCAGCCCTCCGCACAACACCACCTGCTCACCGAACAAATCCGTTTCAGTCTCTTCCCGAAAGTTCGTTTCGATCACGCCGGCCCGCCCGCCGCCGATGGCGCTCGCATAGGCCAGCCCCACCTGCCTGGTCGTCCCGCTGGGATCCTGATGAATCGCGAGCAGACAGGGCACCCCGCTGCCCTTCGTATACTCGGAACGGACAAGATGGCCCGGTCCTTTCGGCGCCACCATGAAGACGTTCACGGAAGCCGGTGGAACGATTTGACCGAAGTGAATGTTGAAGCCATGGCCGAACGCTAAATAGGCCCCGGCCTTGAGATTGGGCGCCACGTCCTGCCGATAAATGGCAGCTTGCGCTTCGTCGGGAGCCAGAATCATGACCACATCGGATGACTTCACCGCATCGGCCACCGGCATGACTTTCAGACCGCTTTGCTCCGCCTTTTTCCAGGAGGCGCCTTCGCGCAGACCGATCACCACACTGACGCCGCTCTCCTTCATATTCAACGCATGGGCATGGCCCTGGCTGCCGTAGCCGATCACGGCCACCTGCTTATTGCGAATCTGTTGAATGTCTGCATCTTTATCGTAATAAATCTTCATCCTGAACTCCTTGACGACATGCGCCTATTCTTTACCACTTGCATGACCCACGGCCTTTGCTACTCGCGGGCGACCTTTTTGGTTTGCACGGAAACCGGACGAACCGGTTCGCGGGCCACGGCCACTCGACCGGTGCGGACCAATTCCTTAATCCCAAGAGGCTGCAGCAGATTGATGATCGCCTCAATCTTTTTGGGATCGCCGGACACTTCGATCGTGTAGGTGCTTGGTGTGGAGTCGATGACGTTGGCCCGGAAAATATCCACGATCCTGAGCGCTTCCGCCCGATCCGCATCCTTTGTATGCACCTTGATGATGGCCGTCTCCCGCGAGACGAATTCCGTCTCGTTCAAATCCACCACTTTGATGACGTCGATCAGTTTGTTGAGTTGCTTGACGATCTGTTCAATGATCCGCTCATCGCCCGACGTCACGATCGTCATCTGCGACATGGAGGGATCGAGCGTGGGGGCGACCGAAAGGCTCTCGATGTTGAACCCACGTCCGCTGAACAATCCCGCGACCCGGGACAGGACGCCGAACTTATTTTCAACCGTCACCGAAATAATATGTTCCATCTCTCTCAGCACTGAGCACAAAGCACTCAGCACTTCCTTTTTAGGCTGTCAGCACCGTGTCTTTATCTTCCGGCGTCACGTTTTTCCCACCGGCTTGCTTCTGCTTCAATTCCGGTGGATCTTCAAGAATCATCTCGTGGTTGCAGCCGCCGGCCGGAATCATCGGATAACAATTCTCAAACCGATAGGTCGGAACATCCACAATGACCGGCCCTTCGGTCTCTATCGCCTTTTTCAATACACTGTCGAGTTCGGCCACGGTATTGGCTCGTAATCCGACTGCGCCGTACGCTTCCGCCAACTTGACGAAGTCCGGCGTGTTTTCGAGATCACTCGACGCATAGCGCCCGCTGTAAAACAGATCCTGCCACTGTCGCACCATGCCATGGAATCGGTTGTTCAGAATGATAATTTTCACCGGCAGTTTGCTCACAACCGCCGTTGCCATCTCCTGCATATTCATTTGGATACTACCGTCTCCGGCAATACAGAGGACCAGGCGATTGCGGAAAGCCGCCTGTGCGCCCATAGCCGCAGGAAATCCGAACCCCATGGTCCCAAGACCGCCCGACGTCAACCACCGGTTCGGCTTGGCCAGCTTAAAGTACTGAGCCGCCCACATCTGATGCTGGCCCACGTCCGTTGAGACGATCGGATCACGATCCTTCGTCAGCTCGTACAGGCGCTTCACCACCTGCTGTGGCTTAATCGGCCCGTCCTTCTCCTGTTGATAGGTCAACGGGTGCGCTTGCCGCCAGGCCTGAATCTGATCCCACCAGGGCTTCCGAAGCTCTTTCTGTTCACCATTCACGGTGGCGCGAAGAATCTGGTTCAACTCCCGAAGTACGGTTTTGCAATCGCCGACGATCGGCACATCGACGTGAATGTTCTTCCGGATAGACGTCGGATCGATGTCGATATGAATGACCTTGGCATGGGGACAAAATTCAGAGACCTTGCCCGTTACCCGATCGTCGAATCGCGATCCGACCGCGATCACGAGGTCGGAGTAATGCACCGCCATATTCGCTTCGTAGGTCCCGTGCATACCCATCATCCCCAAAGACAGCGGATGTTCGCCGGGAAAGGCGCCGAGCCCCATCAGCGTCATATCGACGGGGATCTGCGTCATTTCAGCCAATTCAAACAATTCTTGCGAGGCACCGGAGAACACGACCCCGCCGCCGACATAGAGAATCGGCTTCCTGGCTTTGGTAATCGCTTCAGCCGCCTGTTTGATTTGCCACTTATTCCCCTCGTACGTCGGGTTATATCCACGGATCGACACGGAATTCGGATAGCTGAACTCCGCTTCTGCCATCGACACATCTTTGGGAATATCGACCAGTACCGGTCCGGGACGGCCGGTCGTGGCAATGTAGAAGGCTTCTTTGATGGTGGCAGCCAAATCGTTCACATCTTTGACCAGAAAGTTATACTTCGTGCAAGGCCGGCTCAAACCGACATTGTCCGCCTCCTGAAACGCATCGTTTCCAATCAAGCTGGTCGGGACTTGCCCGCTGAAGCAGACCAGCGGAACAGAATCCATATAGGCATCGGCCAACGCCGTAATCACGTTGGTCATGCCGGGACCGGACGTCACAAGACACACGCCCGCCTTCCCAGTGGCCTTCGCATAGCCTTCGGCCATATGGCCCGCCCCTTGTTCATGGCGTGTCAAAATAATCTCGAGGTCCTTCTGTTGGTGAAGCGAGTCGAATATCTTTAGAACTACGCCGCCGGGAAGCGCAAATACGGTCTTGACCCCTTCCCGCTTGAGGCATTCGATAAAGATTTGAGCGCCGGTGAGTTTCATAACGGCTTCCTCCAACTACAAGATCGGACGTCAGATCTCACGATCCACCGCCCTTCGACATCAAAAACCCTGATCGCTACGGCAGTACTACGAGCCGCAATCACTCAGAAGTTTCTGAAAAATCAATGGGAAAGATCGGAGATCCTACCATCCTGGTTCAGAAGGGTCAATAGCTCCCCCCACCAAGAGACGCCCAATCGCGGTGAGCATCCACAGCAATACGAGATGTACCTTCCCAGGCTACAAGAAACTAGGTGTGCATGAGACCACCGTGGAAATGCCACGGAAGGAGCAACATCGTCACTCACTTCAGGATGCTCAAAAAGCCTGTTCAGCAAGGCCGCAGCGAGCGAAGAGGCGAGGAGGTACATACCAAGCTTCGCTTGAACCGCTCGCTTCGATCACATGCGAGCGGATAAGCTCTTTGCCTCCACAGGTTCCACGCGTTGAGCCTCTGAGCGATGCGACCTGCCTTCGCGAAGCGCTTCGGCCAAGGCAGGGAACGCCGCTGGCAGGTTTTTTCAGCATCCTGACAGAAAAAAGCGCAGATGCGAAAGCCTATAAGCCGGATTCTGTCCTGCGAAGAAGTCGCCCTCCTCGCTTGGATGATCATTTCTCTGGGATTCGAGTCACCTCGAACCTCAAGCGGCCTACCCGAAGACCTCGACCGGGCCAGTCGGTGTGCAAGACACACAAGGCGTCTTGCAGATGTCTTCCTATTTGGCCTTGCACCGGGCGACGCTTACCGTGCCGGTGATGTTGCCACCACCGCGGTGGGCTCTTACCCCGCCGTTTCACCCTTACCTGAGCCTCAGCGACCAGATGGGATCCCGTCGCGTCGGCCATCGGCGGTTTGATTTCTGTGGTGCTGGTGTCGGATTGCTCCGCCTGGGAGTTACCCAGCGCCCTGCCCATGGAGTCCGGACTTTCCTCCCGATATGCCGAAGCATCGAGCGATCACCCAGCCTTCACATCCACGCACATACAGTATAAAGAAAAGCGACAGGCCGTGACAAGAACGTACGCAGGGGGGCACACGATCGAGAAGCTACCGCCCCCCCACCGCCGGCAAGAGAGCCGCTGGAACGGCCGGCTTTTTCTGATAGATCGCCATCGCTTCAGGCATCCAGGACTTTAATTGATCAATTCTGGTGTCATGGCTCGGATGAGTGGACAAGAACTCCCCTGGCCCCCGGCCACTCGACAGCTGCGCCATCCGCTCCCA
>JABMDH010000039.1:0-5405 GCA_015904075.1 Nitrospira sp. | reverse complement strand
TGGCCGCGCCCCAGTTGGCGCCATTCGCCTGCTCCTTATCCCCCCAGGGCCAGAGTCTCCCATCAGTGCCCCGCATCGCTTTTTCCCATTCCGACTCCGTCGGAAGCCGCTTTCCCTTCCAGCGGCAATATTCCGCCGCATCGTCCCACGATACATAGACGATCGGCTGATTAGTGCCTTTCATCCTGCCGATACTCTTGACATAACGCGCAGGCAACCCGGGCTTCCGATGGCCGGTGGCAACGACAAACTGTTGGTAGTAGTGATTGGTGACCTCGTGCCGGTCAATCGAAAAACTATCCAGGTAAATAGTCCGTGATGGCCGCTCATCAAACCCGCCGCTCTCAGTTCCACGAACGAACGGCCCGGCCGGGATCGTCACCATGTCCTCCGGAACCGGCTCTTCGTTCGGCGCGCTGTCCGGCTCCTGCTCAACCACATTCGTCGATTTATCGACCGGCTTTTCGAATGGCGTCAGCGTCGTGCCTCTCATGATCCCCACGATAGGGAGAGCCGCGCAGGCCAACACAACGAAGAGGAAGACAATTTTGAATTTTGTTTCGAGCATACCGGCCTAAGAAGCGGGAGAGCCACTCACCAGATCAGGATCGCCCGCGCAACGAAAACCGATCGTAATATCCGTCCGCCAATGCTTCGCAGCAAATCGTTTGGAGAGCCGCGCATTCTGTTCCGTCTCCCGCCATGATCCTCCCCGCACAACTTTCAGATCCGCATTCTCCGGTCCTTTAGGATCGCGGTACGGCGATTTTTTATAATAGTGCTCATCGTACGAATCCGCCACCCACTCCGCGACGTTGCCGGTCATATCAAAGAGTCCATACGGACTCCGTCCCGCTTCGAACGATCCGGGTGGCGCGAGGTACTTGTAGCCGTCTTCACTGCCGTCCACATTCGCCGCATTGACGGCAAATTTCTCTCCCCAGGGATACCTTCTCTTACCTTCGCCGCGTCCGGCCTTCTCCCATTCTGCTTCAGTCGGAAGACGCTTGCCGGCCCATTTACAATAGGCCGTCGCATCATCCCAGGTCACACTCATCGCGGCAAACTCCTGCTGGAGCAGCTTTGACTGATCGTCTTCGAATACTTCGATTCTCGGCATCGGACGCTTGGTCATCTTGGCGAACCGCGCGTATTCCGCCTGTGTCACTTCTTTCCGGTCCATAAAGAACCCTTTCAAAAATACTTGATGTTCCGGCGCTTCATCCGGATCGGCATCCACACTTCCCATCGTAAAGGGCCCTTCAGGAATCTGGACCATCTCCCGTCCCTCATCGCCCATTTTTGTTTTGTACATCGAATAGTCCTGGGACGTGGCGCTGCTCACGGTCTGTCGCTCCTCGGACTTGATGGACGCCGCCAACTCCTTCATCTGTCTGGCCTTATACGACTCATAGGCCAAGAGGCCGACCATGAGAAAAAATGACGCGAATACAAAAATGATGGACCCGTACAACACACCCTTATTTTCCACGCAATCCCCTCTTCCCGTTCACGGTTGAGACACGGACGGCTCAGCTTCTTCAGGCGGAGCCTTTCTGGCCGCGCGCATATCGAGAAGCATTGAAATCTGGACGCCAAGGAAGCCGCCCATCGCCGCACCCGCTCCCGCCCCAACCCAAATCCGGTCGATACCAGCCACCAACCAAGCCAACGCCCCGCCCAATACGGTTCCAATCATGATACTGACCAGAAAGCGGCGGCCGCCCAAATATCCGATGACGCAACCCAACACAAGCCCAACCCCAACAGCCACCGGAAACAACCCCCCACCCATGGTAACACCGATGAGAGTCCCCACGGTGCCCATCACCACCATGCCCAGGGCTATGTCCAACACTTTCCAGATCGGCATACTATCAACCTGCAACCTGCGCGACACCCATTGTACCTATGCGCGCGA
The DNA here is from genome assembly GCA_015904075.1 of Nitrospira sp. The sequence continues at coordinate 3,484 of JABMDH010000039.1, read as the reverse complement.
TGGAGGCGTACGCACATGTATTGTGGCACTGTCCTTACTTCGCCGGCAGCGCCGTCATCGGACCAAAATCGATCTCGACTCCGGGACTGGCGATAATTGAGATCCCCCAGGCTTTCGCCGCCGGCTCATGCCGATGGATTCGCTTGAAGTCTTCATAGACGTTGATCCGCTCTTCAAACCACTGTCCCAGCGCGTTCGTTCCGCTTTGGACGACGATCTCGGATCCGCTGAACATGCCGCCTTCGGTCAGCGTGCCTTCGGGCTTCGTGGCGCTCCATACATATTTCGTGAAGACCGGAATGAACAACAGATCGGTATCGAGCGACGCATAGATCGCGGCCAGCGGTTCCGTGCCGGTCGGAGCTTTCACCAAACGCCACCGCCACGTCAGCACGGGATAGGCCTTGGGATCCCAGTCAATTTTTTTCTTCTTGATCCGCTGCCCTGCGTCTTTCGCAGATAAGAAATTCACGCCGTTTTCAGACTGCACCTTATACGCATCGCGGCCTTTGGACTGACTCCGCTGATTCTCATGTTCCCACGCAGTGGGAAATCCGTCGGCTTCTTTCGCCTTGAATTCCTCCAGGATGAGCGCCGGTCCCTCCGCACAGCCGAAACCGGGCCACACGAACCCAGACACCAGACTCCCGACCACAACCGCAACACCAAGCAGCGCCCTTTTCATATCCTTCCACACCCTTTCGTTACGTTTCTTGTGACGGGACCGGCGTCAGGATCGGCGCCTCCGCATCATGGAACTCCTCGCCCATGACCGACTGTTGCCCGCGCTGGCACATCCAAAACAAGACCAGCACCGCCCCCCAGAACACCACCATATTCAACGTGACCATTTTGGCGGCAAAGGCCAGGTCGGGCGTAAAGGCCCATGGCGACACATCGGCCATCAGTTCGCTGACATGCCAGGACAACCGGCCCGATGATCGAATAAAGCCCATCAATCCCATCACCCACGTAAAGGCCGCCGACAACCCGAACAGCACCACCATGCCGCGGAACGGAATCTTTCCCCACTGAACCGGCCCATGCACGACCGCCCGCTTGAGCATAATGCGGTTGATAATCAGGCTGACTACGATGACGGTGAACGTCGTAAAGGCCTGCGGCGCCGACAGTCCCACGCGGATCTTCGCCGGCAGATAGTAGCCATATATCTGGACGCCAAGGAAGCCGCCCATCGCCGCACCCGCTCCTGCCCCAACCCAAATCCGGTCGATACCAGCCACCACCCACGCCAATGCCCCGCCCAATACGGTTCCAATCATGATGCTGACGAGAAATCGGCGACCGCCCAAATATCCGATGACGCAACCCAACACAAGCCCGACCCCAACCGCCACCGGAAACAACCCTCCACCCATAGTCATCCCGATGAGGGTCCCCACGGTCCCCATCACCACCATTCCTAAAACTATGTCCAACACTTTCCAGATCGGCATACCATCAACCTACGCGACACCCTTTGAATCTATATGCGTGATAAAGACGTACGCATATACATCGTGACAGCCTCCCTACTTGGCAGGCAGAGCCGTCATGGGACCAAAATCGATCTCGACTCCGGGGCTGGCAATAATGGATATCCCCCAGGCTTTCGCCGCCGGCTCATGCCGATGAATCCGCTTAAAGTCCTCGTAGACGTTGACCCGCTCCTCAAACCATTGTCCCGGCGCGCTCGTTCCACTTTGAACGACAATCTCGGACCCGCTGAACATCCCGCCTTCGGTCAGCGTGCCTTCTGGTTTCGTTGCGCTCCAGACATATTTCGTGAAGACCGGAATGAACAACAGATCGGTATCCAGTGAAGCATAGATCGCGGCCAGCGGTTCCGTGCCGGTCGGCGCCTTCACCAAACGCCACCGCCACGTCAGCACGGGATAGGCCTTGGGGTCCCAGTCGATCTTTTTCTTTTTGATCCGCTGCCCCGCATCTTTTGCAGAGAGGAAATTCGCGCCGTTTTCAGACTGCACCTTATAGGCCTCGCGACCTTTGGACTGGCTCCGCTGATTCTCATGCTCCCACGCAGAAGGAAATCCGTCGGCCTCTTTGGCTTTGAACTCCTCCAACACGAGCGCCGGCCCCTCCGCACATCCGAGACCGGGCCACACGAGCACAGACACCAGACCGCCGAATCCGATCGCAGCACCGAGCAACGCCCTCTTCATATCCTTCCACACCCTTTCGTTACGTTTCTTGTGATGGGACCGGCGACAGGATCGGCGCCTCCGCATTATGAAACTCCTCGCCCATGACCGACTGCTGCCCACGCTGGCACATCCAAAACAGAACCAGCACCGCCCCCCAGAACACCGCCATATTCAACGTGACCATTTTGGCGGCAAAGGCCAGGTCCGGCGTAAAGGCCCATGGCGACACATCGGCCATCAGTTCGCTGACATGCCAGGACAATCGGCCCGATGATCGAATAAAGCCCATCAACCCCATCACCCACGTAAAGGCCGCCGACAACCCGAACAGCACCACCATGCCGCGGAACGGAATCTTTCCCCACTGAACCGGCCCATGCACAACCGCCCGCTTGAGCATCATACGGTTGATGATCAGGCTGACTGCGATCACGGTGAACGTCGTAAAGGCCTGCGGCGCCGATAGCCCCACACGGATCTTTGCCGGTAGATAGTAGCCATACACCGACAGCCCGATGACGTTGAGCAGGCCCACAGCAAAAAGCACGGCGATCACAATGTTGCCGGTTCTGACCCAGGACACCGTCATCGTCCGGCTTGCCCGCCGATAGTACAAAAAGCTGAGGGCGGTGCAGAGAAGAATGACGTTGATCGCGCCGTTCTTGGCCGACATGACACCGTAGTTTCCGACCACCGGATGCTGCTCACCGCCCATCGCTTTGACTTCGCTTCCCGACATCATGAGCGTATGCGGCGTCAGCCAGATAAACAGCGCCAGCGTCAGGCCGCCGAGCACGAATTGATAATACGGCTGATAGCGTTCCGCGCCCTTCAACCGCGCCATCCCCTGCCACATATAATAGTTGATGCCAAGGAACAGAACGCCGATGAGCATCGCCTGAATGACAAACAGCCAGGTCAGCAGCCCTCCCATCATCGTGACGCCCATCGTTTGACGGAACACGAAGACCGACCGCATCAACCAGTAGCCGGCGATCGGCATCGGCAGCAGCGCGCACACCGTCACAAACAAGAAGACATAACCGACCCAGTCGAAATAGGCCCGTTCTTCGTTTGTCTTGGCGGTGAAAAACCGGTAGCAGGCATAGGCCAATACGACAGCTCCCCCGGACATGATGTCTGCGAGGAACCGGTGGACATTGAGCGGATTCCAGAACGCCGAATGCAACAGGTGCCAGACGTTCCCTAAATACCGCCCCTGGGCATCCACACCGGCCGGCGCCATCATAAAGGCGGACCAGGAGTTCGCCAGCAGCAGCAATGCGGTGCCCACGATGTTCGTCAGAATCCCGATCGCC
>JABMDH010000038.1 GCA_015904075.1 Nitrospira sp. | reverse complement strand
TTATGTCTCGGGGAGTCTAGCGGAAAGACCGCCGCCCACACCATCCTCAATGATTCTCTTCATGGCAAGCGATTCGTTGCAGGCGGAGGAAGGAAGGGGGCAGGAAAGCCTGCCCCCTTCCTTCCCCTGGCTGCAAAGAATCTTTTGCTATAAAGGGAACCATCGAAGATGGTGTGGGCGGTGGTCCTTCTGCTAGACTCCCGGAGACATAAGGCATAGAGAGAGCCGGCCCGAAGCCGACCCATGATGCACTCGGCCATCACTAACGCCCGCCAATGTAACAAGGTCCAGTGATGAATCGTGTGCTCTTATACCCAAGAACCCTTCTACATCTCCGCCCGCTACAGCTGCTTGCCCTGATTCGGACTCGATTATTTCCGGCTGCGACGAAGATTGGACCGATTCGTGGTGTGAGTCTGAGGCCGGGCGTCGGACTCAACCCGTGCCTTCCGCCTTCCCGCCCTGCCGGGCGGGATCGTTCATTCTGTTTCCTCAATCAGGAAAAGAGCTTTCCCGGCGATGGCGTCGATTGGGTCTGTCAGGATATGCCGCGGCAGTGGCGGCGCGCCTTGCATGGCTTCGGCTATCTGTTCGATCCGGACCGATCGCACACGGTGAAGGTCCAGCTGATTTCGGAGTGGATTGCGAAGAATCCTTTGGGTAAGGGTGACGGGTGGGAGCCGTCTGTCTTGTCCGTGCGTATCGTCAACTGGGTCAAGTTCTTCCTGAGGCATGACAAAGTTGTGCAGGATTTATGGAGGCACAGCCTCTATGCGCAGGCGGCATGGCTTGAGCAGAATATCGAGCGGCACCTCCTTGCGAACCACTATCTCAAGAACGCAGTGGCCCTGCTTTTCGCCGGAATGTATTTCGAAGGGGGGGCCGCCGACCGGTGGCTCAAGCAGGGCTGGACGATGCTCCTGGAAGAATTGAAAGAGCAGTTTCTTGCAGACGGTGGCCATTATGAACGAAGTCCCATGTACCATTCGATCTGTACCTGCGACTATCTTGATGTCTTGAATCTCATCCAGAGTTCACGGCCGGTATTTGAACGTGAGGAGATTGCACAGCTTCGTCAAACTGTGGCATCCAGCCTCGATTTTCTTCATGGCATGGTGTTTCCGGACCAGGACATCCCTCTTTTGAACGATGCGGCTTTCGGGATGGCCCCGGCTCCGTTGCAACTCTTCAATTATGCGCAGCGAGTGATGGGCTATCACACTCCTGCCGTGGCCACAGGACTGACCCTGCATGAGCGGCCGGGGAGCGGGTATTATGTCTGCCGCAACAGAGAGGACATGATGGTCATCGACTGCGGTGCCATCGGCCCCGATTATCAACCCGGTCATGCTCATTGCGATACCCTCAGCTTTGAATTGGTCATCGACGGGCGGCGTGTCATTGTCGACAGCGGGGTCTTTGACTATCAACTGAGCGAGGAGCGAGCCTATGCGCGAAGCACGCGCGCGCATAACACGGTTGTGGTCGATGGGATGCAACAGTCGGAAATGTGGAAGGTGTTCTGCGTGGCGCGCCGGGCGAACCCTCTCTCTGCGACCTTGAAGAAGCAGTCGGATGGAACAGTGCTATTCGAGGGGGCTCACAACGGATATATGAAATTGAAAGGCAAGCCGATCCATAAGAGACGCATTGCCTATGACGGGCAGGGGAGCTGGGTTGTCAAAGACCTGTTGGAGGGCAGCGGGATGCATCGCATGGAAAGTTACCTGCATGTCCATGGCGAGTTCGGTGTGAAGCACGAAAACCATGTGATTGTGTTCTCCTGTTCACAAGCAGCTCCGTTCGACTTGAGTTATCGAATCAGGAAGATGGCCGGTCGGTCGTAGGGAAACAGGAGAGAGAGGCTTCCGTGCTCATTTCGGATGTCGAGCCAGATACGCCCGCCAGCCGCCGTATCGGGTGATGTCTCGATGCCCTTCGACGAGTGCCGGTTCACCCAATACACCCAAGATGATACTTCCGTCTTCCAGTCGCACCTTGCCGATGCACAGACCGGGCGGTTCGCTCATTAAGATTCCCGCCAATCCGGCAGGGGGGACGGACCAGACTTCGATAGCGACTGCGATCCCTGTCCCGTCCGTCACACGCAGCATCGCGGGATGCTCGTCGTGAATCGTCCAGAGACGATAGGCCGCTTCGGTCTTCGTCTCCCGGACGAACGTGGCCCCGGCAGCCACCATGTTGGGGTTGAGCTTGAGTCCTCGCATCAGCGTACCGTTGACGGCGAGTAGCACATCATTCTGGCTCATGTGGCACGCTCTGCATAGGCTTGCCGGAGAGAGGCGATAAGACGACCCGCAGTCGTCACCCAGCCGACGATTCCACCCTGCGATTGGATCATGCGGACCGTCGTCTGTTTGAAATCGGGGAAATAACTTTCGGTTCCATCTTCAACCAGGAGACATTCGTATCCGCGGTCGTTGGCTTCTCTCATGCTGGTCTGTACGCAGACTTCGGTGGTGACGCCGGTGAAGACGAGGTGGGTGATGCCGAGGGCGTTCAGGCGCTCCTGAAGATTGGTGGCGTAAAAGGCCCCCTTGCCGGGCTTGTCAATGACCAGTTCGCCGGTGTTCGGGCGCAATTGCGGGATAATGTCGTTTCCCGGTTCTCCCAATACCAGAATTCGTCCCATCGGGCCGGGATCACCGATGCGCAATGCCGAGTCTCCGCGCCGTTTCTTGGCTGGCGGGCAATCCGACAAGTCGGGGCGATGTCCTTCCCTGGTGTGAATCACCGGCAGACCCAATTCGCGAAACGTCTTGAGGAGTGTGGCGACGGTCGGCACGATCTGTTGCAGGTGTGCGACCTGGTTGCCCAGTGCTGCGCCAAACCCGCCTGGCTCGATGAAGTCGCGTTGCATGTCGATGATGATCAGTGCGACTCGTGTGCCTGCGTCACGCGGCGGCAGGGGATAGGGATAGGGAGAAGCTGGAACTGTGCTCATGTGCTGTGTCCTGTCATGTGCCGCCCGATCAGCGCGAGATCGGCGCCGGACGACGTGGTTTCATAGACCAGCTGACCGTTGAACATCACGACTACACGGTCGGCCAGTTCCAGGATCTCGTCGAGGTCTTCGCTGACTAAGAGGACTGCCGTGCCTCGGTTGCGCGCGGCGACGATCTGCAGCCGAATTTCTTCTGTTGCCAGAAAGTCCAACCCGAAACAGGGATTGGCCACGACCAGGATGTTCACGTCAGCCGATAGTTCACGGGCCAGGACGGCCCGCTGGACATTGCCTCCCGAGAGAGACTGGATCGGTGTGTCGGGATAGGGCGGTTTGATGTTGTAGCGCTCGATCAGGCCGTGCGCGCTCCGGCGCAGCGCAGGGCGGTTCATGAGCCAGCCGCCCAC
>JABMDH010000037.1:21593-30596 GCA_015904075.1 Nitrospira sp. | reverse complement strand
TTTATGACGGGATTGATCGACCGGAAAACGAAGAGGCTGCGCAGGAGATTGTCGAAAAACTGGGCTTAGTGTATCCCACCAGAGTCAGCATGGATCGGGGGACGATTCAGGTCGAGGGGAAGCAGGTCCACCTTACGTCCGGCATGGCGGTGACGGTGGAGATCAAGACCGGCCAGCGCCGCGTGATCGAATATCTCTTGAGTCCGCTGCTCAAATCCGTCCAAGAAAGTCTCAGGGAACGGTGATCAGACGGTGAGAATGTCTGTTCCATTGAGCATCTGTCTCTTGCTTGCCGGCGCCCTTGAATGTGCGGTGAGCCAGACTGGTTTTGCGGCCGGCGAAGAGGTTGGTCCGGCCGAACCGCTGGTTACCCCGGCTCTCCATCTGACGCTGAAGGGTACCTTGTCCGCTGCGGCGGACAACAACCCGGATGTGCTTCTCTACAAAGAACGGATTCAGCAGGCCCAAGGGCAGGTACAGACGCAATTGGGAGCGATGTTGCCTAATGTGTCTGCCACGGTGCGACAGGCCAGGCAAACGCAGTTTCGAGGCACGTTCGGACTTGATCCGGTCCGGTCCGATCCCTTCAGCATCTTTGATACGCGCATCAGTGCGTCGCAGAATCTGTTCAGCGCCAGTTTGATCCAGCGCTGGCGGGCGTCCCGTGAGGCCCTGCATGCCACGGAGCTCGAAGCGGATGCGAAGACGCTCGACACTATGGCCAGTGCGGCGTTGCTCTATATGGAAGGGTTAAAGGCCATGGCCATGGCCAAGATGCACGAGGCGAATCAATCGATCATGGGCGAGTTACTGGGAATCGTCCGGCAACGGCAGCGCGGTGGAGTCGCGACGGGACTGGATATTGCGCGGCTTGAAGCGCAATTGGCGGCAGAACGGCAGCGGGGATCCTCGGTGCGATACGATCTCGAACATGCGAAATTCGGGTTGATCAACCTGTTGGCCTTGCCCCATGAGAGCCAGCTGGTGCTGGCTGACGAATGGCCCATGGACATGCAGGATATCCCTTTGTCGCAGCATGCCGTGGAGGATGCGTTGGCACGTCGTCCGGAAGTTCAGGCGCAGGTCACCCGTGTCAAAGCGTCGGAACTGACCTATTCGTCGATCACCGGAGAGCGGCTGCCATCGCTGGTGGCTCAAGGGGACTATGGCCTGATCGGCAACCGGTGGAACAACACTCTCGATACCTACCAAATGGCGTTGAGCTTGCAGGTTTCCATTTTTGACGGGGGGCAGCGTGAAGGCCGCATTGCAGAAGCGCAGAGCCGGTTACGACAGGAATCTTTTCGGATGCGGTCGGTCATTAATCAGGTCAAGATGGAAGTCCACGATGCGCTGGCCGCATTGGCGGCGGCGAAAGAACAGGTCGGGATCGCACAGACCGGCCTGCAGATGGCGACCAAGGAATTGGAGTTGGCGCGGGAGCGCTATACGGTCATCACGGCCGCCAGCCATTTTGAATTGACCAACGGTCTCTCGGCCGTGGCCCGCGCCAGAGAAAATCTGGTGATGGCGTTCTTTCAACTCAACGCTGCCCGGGTGAATCTCGCCCGGTCGACCGGCAACTTGAATGCGTTGAATTAGTCCATATTATTCATGAGTGCGTTTGCTGCACATTGATCCGCTACTCCGATCTTCGTCGCTCGTATCTCGTGAAGCGTGAAGCGCAGGACGGAAAAGGGTTCTCTCATTTTAGTTTGCGAGATACGAGATACGCTTCACGCGGGATGAGCGCGTACGCTCCATTGTTCGACGAACTGTCATGAATCGTGCGGGAATGACAGCAGATCTCTTGACTTGATCCGGCGCTTCACTCACACTGCCTCCGCATGTACGACCAGCCTGAATCCGAACTCCTTCGTCTCTTGGCGGAGCGGGCGGGGATTGCCGCCGACTACTACGACATTGCCGGGCCGGAAGGATATCGCATACCGACCTCCGATGCGGTGCGGGAGTTTGAGCGCCTGCAGATGCACCGGGTACGGTTCTTTCTGTATCTCCAGTGGCTCGCGGCAGAGCAGTTGGGTGCGCTGAGGAAGAAGACGGCCGAGGCCGGTATGCCGATCGGGCTCTATCACGATCTTGCACTAGGCAGCGATCGACATGGCGCCGACGGCTGGCGTTTTCAAGAGGTGTTGGCGCTGGGCGCCGATTGCGGCGCGCCGCCCGATGCGTTTGCTCCGGAGGGACAGAATTGGGGATTTTCCCCGGCTGATCCTCTTCGTCTTCGGGAGAGTGGCTACCAGTATGTGATCGAGTTGTTTCGCAATAATCTGCGTTACGGCGGCGCGATCAGGCTTGATCATGTGATGGCGCTGTTCCGGCTGTTTTGGATTCCGCGCGGCGCACCCGCGTCTCAGGGGACCTACGTGCACTATCCTGCCGAAGATCTCCTTGCGATTCTTGCGCTGGAAAGTATGCGGGCACGCACGCTGGTGATCGGAGAAGACCTGGGCACAGTCCCGGACTGGGTTCGTGACAGGCTGAGGGGCGCAGGCATTCTCTCCTATCGGGTATTCTATTTTGAGCGAACCGAGACCGGAGCCTGGAAGCCGCCTGGCGCGTACCCGGTCCAATCCCTTGCTGTTGTGGCAACCCATGATCTTCCTACGTTAAGCGGATATTGGGAGGGCGCTGATATTCAGACTCGCAATGAGCTGGGTCTTCTTGTGTCTGAACAAGCCAGAATTGGCATGTTGGCGGAACGGCAGGCAGATAAGGCGAGAATCCTCGCGGCATTACGATTCGAGGGACTGTTGCCGCCAGGTATTTCCGACGATCCCGTCCTGACTCCGGTCATGACCTGGGAGCTGGCCGATGCGATTCATCAGTATCTGGCACGCACGCCTGCCTGGATGGTCCTGGCTAATATAGAGGATGTGATCGGTCTGTGCGTTCAAACGAACGTGCCGGGAACGGTCGATCAACACCCGAATTGGCAGAGGAAATTGAATGTGATGGTCGAGGATTTGGCGCAGGACTCTCGCTTTACGCAGCTTGCCGCACGGTTGCGCTCGACACGGTCTCTTGGGTAAGAACATATCGCACACAGCCTTGGATTTCACAGAGCCATCGACCGACTATGATGCATCGTAACCATCTCATCCTGAGCATTGCGGCCGCCTGTTTTCTTGTCATCTTTGTCATTGAAGAGTTTGCGCCTGCCAACGTCGTGGGCGCCTATGGCTATGTGCTGCCGATTTTGCTGGTCGCCATCCTTCGAAACCGAGCGCTGATGCTGGTGACCGTGCTGGCGTGTGTCGCTGCAACCTATTCAGGTCTGTTGCAGCCGACCAAGCCTGGGCGGTTTCAGGCGGCGGTCATCAATCGAAGCGTCGTTGCCGGGGTGTTGTTGCTGGTCGCGTATCTCGGCATGAGTTGGGAGGAACGCAAAGCCCGTGAGGCGGAGGCGCGGGCGGCGCTGGCGCAAGAGACGGAAAATCTTCTGAAGGCCAATTCGCAGCTCGTCGAGGCGAAGGATCGGCTCAACCGGTCTGAACGGCTGGCTGCGGTAGGCCAATTGGTGGCCTCGGTGGCGCATGAGGTGGGGACGCCATTGCATTCGATTGCCTGGCATGTGCAAGCGCTGGCGGAGGAGCCGGCATTGACGCCTGATATGAGGAAGCGGGTGACCGTCATTGATGAGCAGCTGACGCGAGTGGTGCGAATTATTCAGGATTTGTTGTCCTCGACGCGGCCACGCCAGCCTCAACCCAAGTGGTTGCCGGTGAAACAGGTGATCAATCCTGTGGCCGCACTTATGGAGCCGGCCTTCCATGCGAAAGAAATCGTATTAACGGTGGTGATTCCTGAGCACCTTCCTCTCGCCTGGGCCGATGCAGAAAAAATGCATCAAGTGCTGGTCAATCTCTTGGCCAACGCCTTAGCCGCCACACCGCCTCATGGAATCGTGACGGTTTCAGTGGAAAGCCGCCCGGTTTTGCCGGATGAATTTGAGCGAGGCCGCCGTGTGGCCGAGGCGATGTCGCCGCTGGTTATTGCGATTGCCGTGCAGGATACGGGATGCGGTATGCCGGAAGCCGATGCCCAGAAAGCCTTTGAGCCGTTTTTCACCACGAAGGCGGTTGGCAAGGGGACCGGCCTAGGGTTATTCTTGAGCCGCGAAACGGTTGTGGCCCATGGGGGTGAGCTTTTGATCAAGAGTGAGATGGGACGCGGTACCACCGTGACGATGACGTTGCCCGGATTGCAGACTGAGCCGGCGGTGACAGCATGAGGGGATCGATGCATACGGCGACTATTCTTGTAGCCGACGACGACGCGGTTGCGCGTGAACTCTTGGCCGATGCCTTGAAGCAGGAAGGCTATGCGGTTGAGGCATTTCCGAGCGGAGAAGAGGTCATCGCTCGCGGGCGCCAGGGGCGTGTGGATCTGGTACTGACCGATATCCGCATGGGCGCGGTCGATGGACTGACGGTCTTGCGGGAATTCAAGCGGATGAGTCCTGATACCGCGGTGGTGGTGTTGACGGCATTCGGGTCACTGGAAGGTGCAATCGAAGCGATCAAACAAGGGGCGTACGACTATCTGGCGAAGCCGTTCAAAAAAGAGGAAATCAAACTCGTCGTGCACCGGAGCCTCGATCATTGCCATCTGGTACGGGAGAACGCTCGATTTCGCGAGGAACTCAAGGGCAAGAGTAAAGGAATGGATGAGTGGTCGCCGCTGGTGGGCAGCAGTCCGGCGATGCTTGAAGTGTATAAGTTGGTCGCCCGGGTGACCGACAGCAAGAGTACGGTGTTGCTGCAAGGAGAAAGTGGAACCGGAAAAGAACTGATTGCGCGGGCGATTCATGCGAATGGGCCTCGCCGGGACAAGCCGTTCATTCCGGTCAACTGCGGTGCGCTGCCGGATACGCTGTTGGAGTCAGAAATGTTCGGGTATGAGAAGGGTGCGTTTACCGGCGCAGTCGGCATGAAAGCCGGGCTATTCGAAGCTGCGAACGGCGGCACCCTGTTTTTAGACGAAATCGGAGAGCTTGGTCCGGCATTACAGGTCAAGCTGCTGCGCGTCATGCAGGACCAGGAAGTGCGCCGTGTCGGCGGCACGGGATCGGTCAAGGTGGACGTGCGGATCATTACGGCGACGAACCGAAATTTGGAGCAGTACGTCAAGGAAGGAAAGTTCCGTGATGACCTCTACTATCGGTTGAATGTCGTCCGGATTACCCTGCCTTCGTTGGTGGAGCGTCGGGAAGATATTCCGATGTTGGCGCACCATTTTCTCCAGAAGGCGTCATCCGGAGGGCCGAGTGTCGTTCGAGGGCTGCTTCCGGAAACCATTGCCGTGCTCACGCAATACCGGTGGCCTGGTAATGTGCGGGAGCTTGAGAATGCGATCGAACGGGCGGTGTCCTTGAGTCATGGACCGCTCGTGACGCCGGAAGATTTACCTGAGGCGGTGCGCCAGGGCTCTCACGATGAGGGAGACCGGAAGTTATCCCAAGAGGATTCGACGCATGATGCCTATCTGACGTTGGAGGAAGTGGAGAAACGGCACTTGATTCGCGTGCTGAAAGAGACGAAGGGGAATAAAGTCAAAGCCGCAAAAATTCTAGGAATCGATAGGCGTACGCTCTATCGAATGGCGGAACGGTTTGGTCTGGACATCGGCGAAGAGGCTGAAGGGACAGAAAAGGAACCTGCGTAGCGTCACGCAACAGCAGCCACAGGCTGATGGCCTGTGGCTGCTACAGAGCGGCGTTATTGCAATTTGAAGAAGGATTGTGTCGTGTACGGGTGCGACACGATCTTCAACTTATTCTTGATCAGGCGGAGTTGATTTTCAGAGGTTTCGGGGTACGGGGTCTTGATAGGGCCATAGCTGTCAAACAACGTGCGCTTGCCTTCTGCCAGCACATTCAGGGTGAGCTGAGTCGTCTGGCCATCCCCCGGTGTGACTGTGGCTTCAACGCGGCTCTTGACGACGCCCCAGCAACAGCGGTACAGACTTTCTATCCCGCCATTTTCCTCGCGATACCCTGTTGTCACTGTTGTGTTGTCTTTCCAGACGATATTCTGATAGCCGCTCGTGGTCAGGACCTGCGTGACGGCTTGTTTGACTTGGTCCGGTGGAGCCGCGAGCTTGGCTTGAATAGCATCAGGGCGCGGAGCCTGTGAGGCGCAGCCCAGTCCTGTCAGTAGCAGTACGGACACAAGAGCCCATCCAGTCTGTCGCATCATCGTGCACCTCCGTGGGATCATCGCGTTAGACTCTCCGCCAGTTTGTACACCATATGGGTATCAGTCTGAACCACGCCTTCAATGAACCACGCCTTCAATACCATGAACACGGGTCAAGACCAACTGTGTCAAGGCGTCTTGATCCGCAATCTCCGCCACCGCAATAATATCGGGCTTTCCCCAACAGGGATCGATGCTCTTGATTTCCTTGATTTGCGCCAATGCTTTCACAACGAAAGATGTCTGCCCCGGCTGCACATTGATCATGATATACGCACGATCAAACATCAGGGAGAGTCCCGTTTCAGGCGCATGAATCGTATGGGGGACGGTTGCTGACGCCATGTCGCTGTCACTATAGCGAAGTAGCGGAACTGCTGTCAACGGAGGTTTTGGCTTGGAGCGAGCAGGCGGAAACGGGGAATCGACTTTCTTAAGTTTTGGTTTTTCCATAGGGTCACTCTTTGGTTTACTTGGGTGCGACAAGCACTTCGACATTGTAGCGGTCACTGACGCGGCTTAAGTCTGTTTCGAGTCGTTTGGGGCTCCCAATACGGCCTTCCGGATCATAGACAAAGCAAAAAAGCGTGGTGCATCTGTTGCTGGATGAGAAGAAGGCCGAATCTGCTGAGACCTGCTCGGCAATTTCCTTTGTGGTCATGCCGGATCTGGTTTTTTTTGCCACGATCGCGATTTGATCTCTGTTCAGCAAGAGCGTTGTGCGAGGGACGCTTCCCGCATAGGGTGGGGCCGAAATCCGAGACACGATCAAGCTACGACAAACTCGACCTTTTGTGGTGAAGGACCAAGGCTATCTTGTCCCGAAAAAAAGCGTATTCAATCGCATTATTGGTGACAGTCATTTTGAATTGCTCTTTGCTCGGTTTCTGGAAGACTGCGAAGATGTCGTTTCCTACGCCAAGAATTATCTTGCTGTGCATTTCAAGCTCGACTATGTGAACGCGGACGGCGACATTTCCAACTACTACCCTGATTTCCTGGTCAAGATATCAAATAAGAAAGTCTTTATTGTGGAGACCAAAGGGCAGGAAGACCTAGACGTACCGCTAAAAATGGAACGCTTGAAGCAATGGTGTGCTGACATCAATAAAGTGCAGAAGGCGGTTCAGTACGACTTTGTTTTTGTTGACGACCAGAGCTTTCAGAAATACCAGCCAAAATCTTTCTCTTCGCTTGTATCCGCCTTTACGCACTACAAGACATAATCCATCCCCCGCTTCCTCCAGACTACTGGATTGTTCGCGTCACCTAGCTGTCTAAATCATCTACTGAAATTCCGAGGGAGTCTGGGTCGCGCTGAGGGGCTCAGTAGCGTATAGGTCAATGTGGAGGGTGCAAGAGGGGGTAAATGGTGTTTATAGTCGTTTATATTTTTTAGACTCTCTCAACTAGTGGATATAGCAGGGTAAATGTAGCTTCCAACGCTTTAGGAAACCGTTGCTCTATCCAACTGAGCTACGGGGGCGTGGCTTGAATGTAGCGCACCGGCGTGCGGATTGGAAGGGGAAGAACGTTGCCGCGTCCTGGCGTATCACCCGCAACATCCGCTGGAAAAGACTTGCCGCTGCCGATAGGCATTCCAACAGGAGGCGCAGAGTTGAACGGTCGAGTGCGTGAATCCGTCGATCGATTCTGCTCGGCGCTCGACGAAGGTTCCGCAATCCGAGCAGGGGCCTGCCACCGTCGATTCAACGCGATGCTCTTGCAGTACCATGGGACGTCTCCTTTGTGTTGGGACGAATGTGCTGGTTGCAGATCGCTGACATGAAGAGGCGATTCCGGCGTAGGTTCAGCACCGTAGTTCGCAGCGGTCCGGTCGACGACCAGTTTTTGGCCTGGTGCAATTCCTGTCGCCATATCCGCAGTTGCTCATCCAGCAGTTCTATGATCCGCTCGGCATCCATGAAGCGGCCGTTTCCGAGGTAGTGCTCCATCATCGCCATATCGACCTCCCGGTTAGAGTGCACAATGCCGAATTACACCGATAAGCACGCCTTCGATCTGAAACTCATCCGATGGTTGGACCATGATCGCTTGCATCGCCGTATTGGCCGGATGCAGCTCAATGTGTGTTTCTGTTTTGAAATAGGTCTTGATCGTGGCTTCACGATTGACCAGTGCGACGATCGTTTGCCCGTTCCTCGCCGTTTCTTGCTTTCGCACAACCACAAGATCACCGGGAAGAATTCCTTCATCCTTCATGGATTCTCCCTTGACGCGAAGCGCAAAGGTGTTGCCGCCTTTCAGCATGCTGGGGGGAACATCGACCAGCTCCGACTGTTGGATCGGATCGATCGGGGAGCCGGCCGCGACAATGCCGGCCATAGGAATGTCGGTCTTCCGTTGTAATTGTTCCAGCACCACGGGAACGATGCCTGGGATTCGTCTCATGCCGGCTTCGTAGCGAGCCACTGTGACGCGATTCGTATGCAGGGCATCAGCGAGTTGCTGTTGTGTGAGTCCTAATCCTTCTCGAATGCGCTTCAGATCGTGCGATTTCATGATGTAACCAATGGTTACACGATGGAATCGCTCATGTCAAGTGGATTTTGTGGCGATTTTTGAGAAATATGCTCGTGTGCTGTGCATAACTTGCAGTGCTGGAGCGTGATTTCAAATCTGTTGCACGATAAACTCCGCTGAAACTCGGTTCTAATTCGCTCTTGTAGGTATTTGCCTTCAATGAGTTCGGAAGGCCCAATATCTTGTGGTGACTTGTTGGTGTTTCTCTATGACTAAAAACTAGGCAAGAAGGTGACTG
>JABMDH010000037.1:18459-21493 GCA_015904075.1 Nitrospira sp. | reverse complement strand
CCTGGCCGTATTCCATAACTTCGACGTGTTCGAAGATTGTGGTGGACAGGACGCGCGTCTGTCTAGGGATTGAGCCTCCGACCATGAGGACGACACCAAACTCTCCGACCGTATGCGCGAATCCAAGCACGATCGCGCTGACGTAGCCTCTCAACGCCATTGGGGATAGCACAGTCAGAAAGGCATCCAACTTGGAGGCGCGGAGCGACCAGGCTGCTTCCAGCGGAGCCTTGCCGACGGCTTCAAACGCGCCTTGGAGTGGCTGGATCACAAACGGCATGGAATAAAAGACTGAGGCAATGACGAGTCCGGTGAAGGTGAATGCCAAATTGACATTTGCCAATTGGCCGAGCGGTCCATAGGGGCCGAGCGTGATGAGGATGTAAAATCCAAGGACTGTGGGAGGCAGCACGATCGGCAGTGCCACCATCGCTTCTACGACCGGCCTGAATGGAGAGCGGGTATGGGCCAGCCACCACGCGAGCGGCGTCCCTACGATGAGCAGAACAATCACCGTCGATGTGGCCAGCCGCAAGGTGACCCACAGGGCACTCATGTCCATATCCATCATGTTTTTATCTCTGGTTCCTACTGGATCGCCAGTTACTTCAGTCCATATCCATAACGTTCAATGATCGCTTTAGCCTGAAGTCCGCCCATAAATTCTATGAGCGCTTTAGCTGCCGGGTTGTCTTTTCCCTTTGTCAGCAAGATCATGTCTTGCCGAATCGGTTCATGTAGGTCAGCTGGCACATCCCAGTGAGCGCCCTTTCCCTTGAGCTTCGGGTCTAAGACTTGAGACAGGGCGACAAATCCCAGTTCGGCATTGCCGGATTCGATGAAACCCATGGTCTGTCCCAGGTTCTCTCCTGTCACGATCCGAGGCTGGAGTGTTTCCCAGATCCCCAGTTTCCGCATTGTTTGCATCGCGGCGGTTCCATACGGAGCGGTCTTGGGATTGGCAATGGCCAGATGCTTGAAGTACTGAGAGTTGAGCGTGTCGGCACCTTTCAGCAAAGAGGGGGTAGGGCTCCAGAGGACCAGGCGCCCGACGGCATAGGTGACACGGCTGTCCTTGACTCCCAGCCCTTCCTCTTCCAAGAGTTTCGGCCGTTCGACGTCGGCAGAGAAGAATACGTCGAATGGTGCCCCGTTTTTAATCTGAGAATAGAAGTTCCCGGTCGGGCCTGCTGCAACCTTGACGTTGTGGCCGGTCACTCTTTCAAATTCCAGGGCGATCTCACGGAACGGTGGAACAAAGTTGGCGGCGACGGCCACGATTACCTGCTCGGCTGAAGCCGGGGTGGCAACGGTGCAGATTATGGCGAGCAAGCACCAGGAAAAGATCCGTTGTTTCATGCCTCGCCCTTTCTAGATCCGGACTCGCAGTTGAACATACACATAATCAGAGTCTTTATTCCCTTCCACGGGTAAGCCTGCCGCGGCGGGAAGTCGGTCGAAATAGGACCCCTTGAACCAATGGACGTATCCGACATCAAGATCCAGGTTCGCGTTGATCGACCATTGCGCACGAAGTTCGAGATCATGTCCCAATGAGGTGCCGGCGTTTCCAGTGGCGTCGCGTAGGCCTGATCTACCGAAGAAGTCCTTGCTCTGAGCCAGATACCAGACGCGATGCTTGAGTTGGATGGTCCAGCCTGGTGTGGGCGTGATGATTAGCCGCCAGCCCGGTGAATGAAGGTTGGTTCTATAAAATGGACCCCAGATGCCGGTCGGTCCGTACTCCCATCGCCGCGCCCCGAATAATGTGTCGAAGCCTGCGTCCTGGCTATCGCCCGGTTGCCGATCCCCACTGGCGTAGTCGTAGTGAAACAGAAGTCGGGGAGTCCAGGGAACATTCAGGGTGTATCCGAGATCCAGATGTTGAAAGTAGGCAAAGTGATCGATCGTTCCTCTGGTCCCAACCTGCCAGGTCGTCTCAATTTCATAATCCGGCTCGCCTGGCTTGGGGTCTTTTGAGAGGCGGCCTCCGAATGTGGAGTAGGTACGGTGGTCCGCCACATTTGCCACGCGTTGATCGTTCAGCCCGAAGTAATACGCATCCAATTGGAGCCAGGGGAAATGTCGACTCTCCAGGTAGCTTCCCCAAAAGAGCGAGGTGGCATATTGCCGATCGAGCTGTACGTCGTCTCGAACGACCGGCTCTACGAAAAATGCTCTGAGCCGCCAGGTCTGTTCTCGCTCGATTTGCCAATGGAGCCCATCAAACGAGTTGGTCGTATTCCGGAAGTCATTTCGTGCAATCAGGCGACGACGCCCGAAATCCATCGTCATGCGGCCAAAATGGACATCGGTTCGCAATCCGCTTCCCAGCACATTGTCCACGGTCAACGATCCCAGTAATTGCAAGACGTCAAATTCGTTGACCGTCGTGGTATCTCGAACATCTCCGGGGTCTCTGTTCAGATAGGCTCGTGCGTCCTGTCCTTCAAAGAGAAACCGTAGCGGGCCATGGCCGCCTACGCCAACGCGCAGACGTGATCGGAGGGCAATCTGAGGGTCGGCCTGTCCGTTTCCAATGCTCTGGCCTGCCCGCCAGGGATGATCATATGATTCAAGTCGGGTCCGTTGCTCAAGGCCCAGATCAATCCAGTCGGGTACATGGAGTGAGGTTTTGAGATATCGATTCCAGTCGAGCTCCCGCCTTTGATTGAGGACCGCATCGGCCGGTTCGATCCAATTCTTTCCGGTTTGATCTGTCACCGTAAAATATCTCTCGTGTGTGATCCAGCCCTTGTCACGCATGAGCGAGAACACAGGATCTTCAGTGCTTTTGAATACCCAGGTTCCACTTTTCTCCACCAGCTCGCCGTACTCGACGGCCTGTCCTGGGTTCGCTCCTATGATGAGGAGAAGGACACTCAAGAAGAGGTATCGACGGACGTTTCCGAACATGACGCCTGCTTTCTCGGGTTGTCGGGATTCACAAACTATTTCCGAGTGGGTAGGGGTATCAGTTGCCACGCAGCGCATGGGAGGTTCCTGTGTCGTTGGTGTCATATCCAACCAGGGC
>JABMDH010000037.1:6476-18359 GCA_015904075.1 Nitrospira sp. | reverse complement strand
ATAAACCGTGGCAGATGAACTGAATACCAGCTGTTTCACCCCGCATTCGCCCATGGCTTCGAGCAGGCGCAAGGAACCCACCACGTTGTTGTCATAGTAAGACAGGGGGTGCTGCACCGATTCCCCGACTGCCTTGAGTCCGGCAAAATGAATCACGGCTGTCGCCTGACACTGTCGCAAGGCGGCGATCAGTGCGGCACGATCACGGCAGTCGCCCCGGATCAGCGGGACAGCCTTTCCTGTGATCCGCTGGACGCGTGCCAGGGCTTCAGGATGGCTATTGCAGAAGTTGTCAAAGACGGTGACGTCGAATCCGGCCTGCAGGAGTTCTATGCAGGTATGCGATCCGATATAGCCGGCTCCGCCTGTGACGAGAATCACGCAGCACCTCAGTAGAATTCAACACAATATATTCTTCTGATGCCAGGTTATCAGATCACGAGCGAAGATCAAGAAAAGGAAACTATATCTGTGAAGAATTGTATGTGAAAAACAGAGGTGGACAGTGTCGCGATCAATTCGCGGCCGGTGTGCTGGGATACGGTGATTCAGAGTCGAGGAACCAGTCGGACGATTCTTTATCGGCCGTTCCCGAACCCGATCTGCCGCCAGGCTTCGTAGATCACCACGGCCACGGCATTGGACAGGTTGAGGCTTCGGCTGTTAGGCAGCATCGGCACGCGGATTCGTTGTGATTCGCCGACCGCATGAATCAGTTCCGCCGGCAGTCCGCGAGTTTCTGGCCCGAAGAGAAAGACATCATCCGATGCATAGGGGACCAGGTCGAAACGTTGTGTCCCTTTTGTGGACACGGCGAACATGCGGCGATCTTTAAAGCGCATCGCGCAGTCAGTCCAATTGTCATACACGGCGAGGGTGGCAAATTCATGATAGTCCAATCCGGCTCGCAGCAGCTGCTTATCGTCGAGCGAGAATCCGAGCGGTTTTACCAGATGCAGTCTGGCGCCGGTATTGGCGCAGAGACGGATGATGTTGCCGGTGTTCGGGGGAATTTCCGGTTGATAGAGAATGACGTCGAACATACTGGCAGTCGCACATGATCTGACCGTTGATGGCCGATAACTTATAACGGATCACGGGAACAAGGGAAATCCCTATTTCATGCCGCTTCTTGGTATTTGGTATAGTGGACCCTCACGGCCTTATCTGCCCGAATTCGTGCGGTCTATTGATATGCAGCATACGTCTCCACTCATTGCGTCGCTAGTGTTGATACTGGCCGTGGCAGCACGCGGGATCGTGTACGCGGACGACGCAGCCCATACGTCAGAAGCGCATGTATTCGAACAGGCGAGGGGGGGATGGGAAAGCGGTGCGGTCACGAGCGCGCTCGAATTGCTTGATCAAGGTATTCAGCGCCACCCACGGTCGGTGCTGTTACACAAACTACGGGGCGACATTCTTGCCACGTTCCGGGGGCCTCAAGAGGCGGTTCAGGCCTATGAGACGGCGCTCACTGTACAGCCGTCTGCGTTAGATGTTCGCTGGGCGAAATGGAGTCTGTTGGTTCGATGGGGGCAAAACGACGAGGCCATTGCAGAATTACGACGGATTGCCCGGCTCGATCCGGCCAACCCATTGGCGCAACTGAAATTGGCACAAGAGCTTCGGAAGCTCGACCGGCTGGAGGAATCGTTGGAGTCGTATCAGCAAGCCGTCCGACTGAGACCCGACTTACTCGGCTGGCGATTGGCCATGGCGCGCGCGCAGTTTGATGTGCTGGATTATCAAGGTGCAGAAGCGGGGGTGCGGGCGGTGTTAGAGCAACTTACGCCCGGCTCATCGCTGGAGATCCCGGCGAAGAATCAGCTCGCGCAATTGTATGAATCCATGGAGCGAGGACGGCGATTTACTCCTGCGTTGACGGCGGGCGCCACCGAGTCTCAGTTGAGGGAATGGGCGGCTATTCGCGCAGACGCCTGGAAACTGTTTGCGGCAGGCCGCTATCAAGAGGCTGAGCCGGTCTATCGGCAGATGCTGGCGCTGAATCCCAAGGATGCCCTTGCGACGCATCAATTGGGCGTGACGCTCATGCAGTTGGGGCGGTGCAAGGACGCGTTGGCTGTGTTCGGAAAGATGTCCGACCTGGATCCCAGCGAAGAGGACTATGCCGACACAACGTTTCGGATGGGTCAATGTCTCGTGGAATTGGAACAGTGGGAAGATGCATTCGTGCATTTTCAGGTGCTCTATGATGCCGCGATTGAATTTGAGGAGAGCAACAAAAATGTGACGCTTCCAGCCGGTACGCGTGTGCTCTCAAAAGAAAAAATAGCCCGGTGGCTGGATAAAGTACGGCCGCACGTTCCTGAGTTGGCGATACTCAAGGACGAGGCCACAGCGAGTGGCAACGGCGGCGCCGGCCAGGCTGTATCCAAAGAATTGCCGGTGGACGAGGTCTATGCAAAGGCTACCGAGCGGGTGATGCCGCAGAAGGCATTGGATCAGGCGGCGACGCTTATGGGCCGGGATGCGGATTTCAGTTGGTTTCGTTTTGTGATTCCGGCAGGCACTGTCATGCGAGACGATTTCCCCACGGGGGCGCACGAGTACATCCCGCTCAATCCCAACGATACCTTTTATGCAACACAGCGTGAGATCTACTTGGTCTTTGGTTTAGTGTCGGACTCATTCGATGCCGTGCCGCTCACGGCGCGTTGTGTGGTGGAGTCGTCAGACATGGCGCAAGAGTCTCGCGTGGAGGCGCAGGATCATGTGCTCACATCGATGAGCGACCGGTCCGGGTATTTCATGCTCACTCCGCCGGCAGCCGGATGGGCACCGGGTCTGTATCGGTGCGGGCTATTCGCCGGAGAACACACGTCCGCGTATACCCACGTGGACGAAGTGCGGTTCCGGATCGTTGGATCTGATGAGTGAATGCGGATGTGTATTGTCAAAGAGGTTGCGCCTGGGCTAAGGCGGGTAGCCGCCGGTTCGGTCGATGCTCTGTACAGCCTGTCTATTCTGTCACTGGAGTTTCAAACACGCGGCGTGGTACACCCGAGCCCATGAGTGCAGCTGGTTCGACGTTCATCGGTATTCTCGGCTCAGTCATATTCCTGCTGGCGGTGTTCTCGTTCAGCCAAAGAAAGTGGAAGGGCGGCTGTCTCTGGCTGTTGGTGGGGGCGGGGATGATTGCTCTGCTGACCTATATGGATAAGCCGTCAGCGGTGTTGTGGCGATAGCGGTTGAGCAGTCGGCAGTAGTCCATCCCTGAGTATCAGCCAGCGACCGGCTGCTGATAGTCCACTTCAATCTTGAACCCCAGGTCTTCGATCATGCCCCAGACTTCCGGCGCCGGTGTGCCGGGAGTCGTGAGGTAGTTATTCACGAAGACGGAGTCGGCCGGATAGAGTGACAGGGGTTGCAGGCTGCGGAGGTTCTGTTCGCGTCCTCCGGCGATGCGGAGCTCGGTCCGTGGATGGAGGAAGCGGAAGAGGCAGAGGACTTTCAAACAGCGTTGCGGCGTGAGGTGATCACAGTGTTCGAGCGGGGTGCCGGCCACGGCATTGAGCATATTCAAGGGAATGGAATCCGGGTTCACATCGCGCAAGGCTATCGCCAGATCAATCAAATCGTCGTCTTGTTCCCCCATACCCACGATCCCGCCCGAGCAGATTTCCAATCCGGCTGCCCGTGCGTTCTTGATCGTGGCAAGCCGGTCTTGAAATGTGTGGGTGGTGCAAATCGAGGAATGGAATGCCTCACTGGTGTTCAAGTTGTGATTCACACGGTCTACCCCGGCGGATTTGAGTCGCTTGGCCTGGCCTTCATTCATCAAGCCGAGTGAACAGCAAATCTGAATGGGAATCTCCTGCTTGATAGCGCGGACGGCTCCGGCGATCTCGTCAATTTCCCGATCCAGCGGGCTCCGGCCGCTGATCACGATGCAATAGCGCTGCGCTTTGGATGCGGCGGCTTGCCGCGCGCCCTCGACCATCTGTTTCCGGGGCAATAAGTTATAGCGCTCGATAGGCGCAGTCGAGATGGCGGATTGTGAACAGTAGTGGCAGTCTTCCTGGCAGGCGCCGCTTTTGGCGTTCTGCAGCATCTGCAGGCGAACGGTTTTCCCGAAATAGCGGGAACGGACGCGAAAGGCTGCATGCAGCAGGTCCAGCAGGTCGTCGTCGGCCGATTGGAGTACAGCGCGGCATTCATCTCTGGTCAGGGATTCGTCTTGCAGGGCTTTATCGGCGAACCGTTGAAAATCCGTCATGCGTCAGTGCTCCGCGCTGTTGAAAATGATGATGGGATAATAGGACGGCCAAAACCTACACGGTTTCAAACGGAGAAGCAATGCCTTGATAGGGGATGGCGCGAACGGACGCAGCCGTTCCTCCTGATCCATCCGCCGGCGGTGTGGCTTCGAGCCAGGGGAGTGCGGTCAGCGTGTTCCAGCGGGCACAACGCCGGCAGCGGCCGGACCATTCGACAGACTCTTGCTGGCATTGAGTGCAGATGTAGGGAACCACGACGCGCTTTTTGAAACTGAGCGCTTTTTTGAGTTCGATGATGGCCTGTTCGAATTGCTGTTTGCGCAAGAAGAGGTTGGCCATGATCTTGTGATAATCGAGCAGATGATCTTGTGGCCCTTCGATCGTTGAAAGAATATCGAAGGCTTCATCGATCATTTCAAGACGATAATAGAGCTTGCCCAGATAGAATTGCAGCACGGGATTCTGCGGGTCCTGCTGCAGCGCATCTTGGTACACGCGGATGATTTCGCCCGGCTCCCCCTGGTCCAGGAACAATTCTTCAAGGCGATGGAGGATAATCACGCTCCGCGTTCTGGTATAGACCTTCTTCAAGATTTCGACGGCATCTTTGGTCTTGCCTTCATGGATCAGGATTTCGCCGAGTCCGATATAGGCGGGCAGGAAGCTGCGATCTTTTTTAATGGCGCCCCTGAAATAGCGGCGAGCTTTATCCGGGTGTCCACGTTCGAGCAGCTGGCGGCCGACCTCGTACATGTACCCGATCAGCAACGCGTTCTCAGCCTCTTTTTCCTGATTCGGAAGATGGGCCTTGAGAAGGCGATGCTGGATCTCCAGCGCCTCGCTCCATCGCTCCAGGCGAATATTCAAGTCCCGCTTGCGAATCAGTGCCGTCAAATTGTCCGGCTCAAGCTTCAGGATTTTTTGGAATGACTGGAGCGCTTCCTCATAGCGTTTCGCGCCTTCGAGGTCCTTGCTCAATTCCAGCAGCACTTCGATATTCCGCTCGTCGACACGATGGGCATGTTGGTGTAGCCGGATCGCTTCGGGGAAGTTCTGCTCAGATCGATAGATGTTTCCCAGCCATAGCAGGGAATCGGCCCGGTTGGGGTCGATGGCGAGGGCTTTCTCGAAGAGCGTAATCGCTTCCATCGTGCGTTTCGACATGAAGGCGTGCGTGCCGTCACGATGCAGTGTGTCCACTTTTTCTTTGCGGCGCACGAGCCGGTTGCTGCGCCAGTTGATGATCGCATGGGCCGTTTGCTGCAGGCCGACGACGAAGGTCACGAAGACCGCTCCGATGGCCATCGAGATAAGGACAAGCGTGACGGGACTGAGGTCGAACTCAGCGGACGAGCTTGTATGGATGAGGACTGTGCCCGGATTCAGTTCGCGGAAATAGCTGTAGATGAAGACGCCGGCGCTGACGAAGAAAATTGTGATGAGCAGTCTGAGCATGGCTAGACCGTTTTGTGTGCAGCCGCTTTCCGTACGACGATGCGTCGTTTAGGCGCCGCTACCGGAGCAGGTGCCTCCTCGGGAAGCGGGACCTGCTTCGCATCGCTCCACAGCCGTTCCAGGGCATAGTGCGATCGGGTATCCTGCCGGAAAATATGGGCAACGACATCGCCGAAGTCGAGCAATACCCACTGTCCTGACGATGTCCCTTCAATGCTCAACGGATGCTGGCCACTGCGAGAGAGTGTGCCGTCGATATAATCAGCGATCGCGCGGGTCTGTCGATCCGAT
Source organism: Nitrospira sp. (assembly GCA_015904075.1). Next base: position 12,372 of record JABMDH010000037.1, on the reverse strand, counting down.
TCAGCCGATCCGATCACCAGGTAATCGGCCACAGAGGTGAGCGGGGCGACATGCAGCACCTGGACATCGACGGCCTTCTTATCGAGCATCGCCTTGCCGATGGCAAGGGCGGTGGCCTTAGATGTTTGTGCGATCGCAATCCTCCTGATACAGACGATGCTGAAGTATATAGGATTCGACAGAGGGCGGCAACATATTTGCCTGCGTTGTCCTTTGTCGGATTCGTTGTCGGATTTCGGACGCAGAAATGGAGCATGGCGGGATGGGGAGGCAGATGATGTTTTCGCGGGAGGACATCGCAATATCCAACCGCGGCAGTGTTCCCGCATCGAGCTGCGCCAGCGTCTGGGTGTCAAGTGCGGGCAACAGCGGCATATTCGCCAGGGATTGGAACGATTGTCCAGGCCGAGGGACAACGACCAGTCGACATGCGTGCAATAGCTCTTTAGGCTCTTTCCAGTTGGGAAGGTCGAGAAATGCATCGAGTCCGATGAGGAAATACAATTCGGCGGAGGAGCCGAACTGTCGCTGCAGTTCGCGGATTGTATCGATGGAGTAAGATTTTCCCGATCTCCGTAGTTCGATGTCCGAGAGATGGAAGGAGGGGGCGCCGGCAAGCGCGAGACGGACCATTTCATAGCGATCCTTGGCCGGGGCCAGAGACCCGTTTCGCTTGTGCGGGGGGTCGCCGGTGGGAATGAAGAGTACCTGGTCGAGACGGAGTTGCTCATAGACCAGACGCGCAATGGTCAGATGGCCGTTGTGAATGGGATTGAAGCTGCCGCCGAGCAGGCCCAATTTCAGAGGTGAGGAGTGAGAGGTGAGGGATGAAAGGGTAGGATCGGAAGTGGTCATCGTTCAGCACTTCCTGCCCGGCACTAGAGTATCACCAGGTTGTCCCGGTGGATGACTTCCTCGTACTCCTGGGGGCCGATCTGCCGCTGGATGTCCTGGGTCTTGAGCCCTTTCATCTGTTTCAGCAGAGCAGAGGGAAAATTGACGAGTCCCTTGGCAAACTCTTTCCCGTCGGTGTCGAGACAGCCTACCGGATCGCCGGCTTCAAACTCGCCGGTGACCTCAATGATACCGGAGGCCAGGAGGCTTTTGCCTCGCGTGGTCAATGCCTCGACCGCACCGTGGTCCAGGCGGACATGTCCACGGGGGCGCAGCGTAAAGGCAATCCAATGTTTGCGGCTGGTCAGCCGCCGCTCACGCGCCAGAAAGAGACTGCCGCCTGGCCCGCCGGCAAGGACGCCCGGGAGGAGTCCGGCCCGTTCTCCGTTGACGATCAGCGTGGAGACACCGTACTCGCCGACTTTTTTGGCGGCGCGGACTTTCGTAGCCATGCCGCCTGTCCCTTCGAAGGTGCTGGAGACTCCGGCTCGGCGTTCGATATCGTCGGTGATGTCGGGAATGAGTGGGATCAGGGAGGCGGCGGGATTCTTGCGCGGATCTTCCGTGTAGAGTCCTTCGACATCGGAGAGAATCACCAGCAAGTCCGCATCGATCAGATGGGCCACCTCGCTCGCGAGCGTATCGTTGTCGCCGACGCGGATTTCCTCAACAGCGACGGTGTCGTTCTCGTTGATGATCGGCAGAACACCGAATCCGATCAGTGCCGTCAGTGTGTAGCGGGCATTCAAGAATCGCCGGCGATCTGCGAGGTCTTGGTGCGTGAGGAGCACTTGGGCGACTTGAATGCCTAACCGCTCGAACGCCTTCTCGTAGGCCCACATGAGCCGGCTTTGCCCGACGGCTGCGGCTGCCTGCTTGACCGGGAGGCTCTTGGGGTATTCTTTGAGCTGTAACTTTTTGATCCCGGACACAATGGCGCCTGACGATACGACCAGTACGTCCCGGCCGCTTGTTCGGAGTGCGGCGATCTCGTCGGCTAAGCGCTCGATTTGCTCGGGACGTAAGCCTGTCGCGCGGGAGGCGATCAAACTGCTACCGATTTTGACGACGATGCGTTTGGCGTGCCTTAGGATCTCGTCTCGCATGGCGTCTTCCTCAGGCGATCCACCTGCGCGCCGACGAAGGCGATCACGTCGTCGAGGCCCTCCCTTGTTGCAGATGAGACAGGGAGGCAGGTGTACTTATGGCGCTTGCAGTAGGTTTGCAGTTGTGTGAGCCGATCGCACGCGCCGCTGATGTCGATCTTTGTCGCGATGACGGCGAACGGCCGGTCGTTGAGCGCCTCATCATAGGCAGCCAGCTCTTGCCGCATGATCTCGAAGCTGATGACCGGCTCGTCCGGAGCCCATTCTGAGACATCAATGAGGTGAAGCAGAAAGGCTGTGCGTTCGATATGCCGAAGAAACTGAAATCCCAGCCCCTTGCCGTCATGCGGATTTCTTCCACGGCGACGGTATCGTTCTCGTTGATGATCGGCAGGACGCCGAATCCGATAAGCGCCGTCAGCGTGTAGCGTGCATTCAAGAACCGCCGGCGATCCGCGAGGTCTTGATGTGTGAGGAGCACTTGGGCGACTTGAATGCCCAGCCGTTCGAACGCCTTTTCATAGGCCCACATGAGTCGGCTTTGTCCAACCGCTGCGGCCGCCTGCTTGATCGGTAGACTCTTCGGGTATTCCTTGAGTTGTAACTTCTTGATCCCGGACACGATGGCGCCCGAGGACACGACGAGCACGTCGCGGCCGCTCGTTCGAAGCGCGGCGATCTCGTCGGCTAAGCGCTCGATTTGATCGGGACGTAGGCCTGTCGCACGGGAGGCGATCAAGCTGCTGCCGATCTTGACGACGATGCGCTTCGCGTTCGCTAGGATCTCGTCTCGCATGGCGTGTTCCTCAGGCGATCTACCTGCGCGCCGACGAACGCGATCAACTCGTCGAGGCCGTCCCTCGTTGCGGATGAAATAGGGAGGCAGGCGTACTTGCGGCGCTTGCAGTAGGTTTGGAGTTGCTTGAGCCGGTCGCATGCGCCGCTGATGTCGATCTTCGTCGCGACAATGGCGAACGGGCGGTCGTTCAGCGCCTCGTCATAGGCTGCGAGCTCTTGCCGCATCACCTCGAAACTGGCGACCGGCTCGTCCGGCGCCCACTCTGAGACATCGATCAGGTGCAACAAGAACGCCGTGCGTTCGATATGCCGAAGGAACTGAAATCCCAGCCCCTTGCCGTCATGCGCGCCTTCGATGAGTCCGGGAATGTCCGCGACGACGAAGCTGCGATCTGATCCCCAGCGGACGACGCCGAGATGGGGAGTCAATGTCGTAAACGGGTAATCGGCGATTTTCGGTGTGGCTGACGAGATGACCGATATGAGCGTCGATTTGCCGGCGTTTGGAAATCCGACCAGCCCGACATCGGCGAGCAGCTTCAGCTCAAGCCGCAGCATTCGTTCTTCGCCGGCCGTGCCATGTGTAAATTTGGTCGGCACGCGGTTGGTGGAAGTGGCGTAGTTGCTGTTGCCTCGTCCACCCCGTCCGCCTTGTGCGATGATTGCGGTGTCCCCGTCGGCCACCAGATCGGCAAGCACGTCACCGGTCTGGTCGTCATATATGATGGTGCCGACCGGGAGTGTGACGACCGTATCTTTCCCTGTGCGCCCGGTGCAGTTGGAACCGCCGCCGGCCCGCCCGTCTTCTGCTTCATAATGTTTCTGATAGCGAAGGTCGAGCAGGGTTGTCAGTCTGGTGGATGCAGCTAAGACGACGCTGCCGCCATGTCCCCCGTCTCCTCCGTCCGGTCCCCCGCGAGGGACGAACATCTCCCGGCGGAAACTGCAGATGCCGTCTCCTCCTTTGCCGGCTCGCACGGTGATCAGCGCTTCATCGACAAACATGGTGTTCCTATAAATGGATGCACGATTCTAGCAGGATGCTGAAAAAGTCCGCCAGCGGCGTTCTCGCATCGCTCAGAGGCTCAACGTACCGAAGCGTACGCCTCGCCTCTTCGCTCGCTGCGGCCTTGCTGGACGGCCATTTTGAGCATCCTGGCAAATTCGTGGCCTGGGAAGAGGCCAACGTCCATATCCTGACCCACTCGCTGCACTACGGCCTGGCCGCCTTTGAAGGAATCCGTTGCTACAAGGGCAAGTCCGGGTCCGCTATTTTCCGGCTTCATGAACATGTCGATCGATTGTTCGATTCGACCCACATCGGCATGATGGACATGCCGTACGACAAGAAACACATTGCTGAAGCGATTATCGAAACGGTCCGTATCAACCGGCTTGAGGCCTGTTATATCCGGCCGCTTGTGTATATCGGCTATGGAGCGATGGGAGTGCATCCCGGCGACAATCCGATCCGCGTCGCCATTGCGGCGTGGAAGTGGGGAGCGTACCTGGGTGATGATGCGTTGGCGAATGGGATGCGGGCCTGTATTTCCTCGTTCACGAGGCATCATGTCAACGTGTCGATGACCAAAGGGAAGATATCGGGCTATTACGTGAACTCGATCATGGCCAAGCGGGAAGCCAAGATTGCCGGATATGATGAGGCGATCTTGCTCGATGCCGAGGGGTATGTGTCTGAGGGGACGGGAGAGAATGTGTTCATCGTCCGCCGGGGAAAGCTGAAAACGACGCCGTTGACATCGATCCTTGAAGGGATCACCAGAAGTTCTGTGATCGAACTGGCGAAGGAACGCAACATTCCCGTGGTTGAGGAACGGTTCACACGGGATGAGATGTATGTCGCCGATGAAGTATTCGTCACCGGCACGGCTGCGGAATTGACGCCCGTTCGTGAAGTTGACAACCGGAAGATCGGAAATAGCAAGCCTGGACCGATTACCATGGCTCTGCAACAGACCTTCTTTTCAATCGTGCGCGGGGAAGATCCTGCGCATGCTTCGTGGCTCACACGTATCTAGCAGGGTGCTGAAAAAGTCCGCCAGCGGCGTTCTCGCATCGCTCAGAGACTCAAGGTCATGAGTCCAATGGCTCCCCGTCAAGCGCCGATCCATGGCGCTTGAGCGGATTTCGTTTGACGAATGACGTGTGACGAGTAACGGTTAGGTTACTTGCCGGCTGGAGCGGGGGTGGATTCCGTCGCAGGCTGGGCCGGGGTTGCAGGAGCGGCCGACTCGCTTTTCTTATTCAAATCGATGACGGTCGATTCGAAGGTCCGTTGTTTGGCCAAAATCGCCAGCGTGAACGACGTGAGCATGAAGATTGCCGCCACAACGACGGTCAGCTTGCTCAGGAAATTGGCCGGGCCCCGGCTGCCGAACACGGTTTGGCTCGATCCGCCGAATGAAGCACCGATCTCCGCGCCTTTGCCGGATTGGAGGAGAATGGCGCCGATCATGAGGACACAGATGAAGACGTGGATGATGACGATCAAAGTATACATGGGTTAACGTCGGGCTCCGATCAATTGAGCAACAGCGGCGATTGTAGCAAAAGATTCAGCCTGGAGACAAGCCCCGCCGATTAATGCGCCATCAATCTGGTCTGCCTGCAGCAGGCTGTCGATATTCCCGGGCGTCACGCTGCCTCCATATAAAATGCGTGTGGCGTTCGCGACATCGATGGACCAGGTGTCGGAAAGGAAGGTTCGAATCGTTCGATGTGCGGCAACGGCCTGATCGGTCGTTGCTGCTTTTCCGGTCCCAATGGCCCACACCGGTTCATAGGCGATTGAGACCGCGGCCATGTCGTGACGCGAAAGACCCGCCAGGCTTCCAGTCAGCTGTTGCAGAATGACGTCCTTTGTTGTTCCGCGTTCCCGCTGGGATAAGGATTCCCCGATGCACAGAATCGGCCTGATTCCGTGGGCAAGGGCGGCGCGAACCTTCTTTTGAATTCCCTCATCCTGCTCGCCGAACAGCGTACGTCGCTCTGAATGGCCGAGGATGACGTACCGGCAGCCGAGTTCTTTGAGCATCGGCGCGGACACTTCACCGGTGTAGGCGCCATGGCTTTCCCAA
>JABMDH010000037.1:0-6376 GCA_015904075.1 Nitrospira sp. | reverse complement strand
GTGGAAATGAAGGATATATTTTCCGACACGCCGGCTCGATGCACGGCCAGAGCCGTTTCACCGCCGCCGACGATGGTGAGGGCGTAGGCATCGGCGATCGCGTGGGCCATCGCAAACGTACCCCTGGCATAGGCGTCGGTTTCAAAGACCCCCATCGGGCCGTTCCAGAGAATGGTTTTGGCGTTCTGGACCGCAAGGTTGAACAGTTTGACCGACGCGGGGCCGATATCCAGGGCGTACCAGCCCTTCGGAATTTCCTGAACCGGAACGATCTTCGACTCCGCGCCAGGTTCGCGGCTGGCCGCGGCAACGCAATCGACCGGCAGATAGAATTTCACACCGCGGGACAGGGCGTGGTCCTCAACGCCTCTGGCGAAGTCCAGCATGTCGTTTTCGACCAGCGAGTTGCCGATCTCCATTCCCTTTGCTTTCAAGAAGGTAAAGGCCATGCCGCCGCCGATGATGACCTTATCGACTTTCTTGCCGAGATTTTCAATGACGCCGATTTTCCCGGATACCTTCGCGCCGCCGAGCACCGCCACGAACGGTCGGACCGGATTGGCGATAGCCCCTTCGAGATACTCGATCTCTTTCTGGAGCAGCGCCCCTGCCGCTGAGTCTTTGATGAATGTGGTAATACCGACGGTGGAGGCGTGGGCGCGGTGTGCGGCGCCGAAAGCGTCATTGATGAAGACATCGCCGAGTGAGGCGAGGGCTTTGGAAAAGGCCTCATCGTTCTTTTCTTCGCCGGTATGAAAACGGAGGTTTTCGAGCAGCAAGACATCGCCGGCGTTCATCTTGGATACCAATTTTTCGACAGCCGGGCCGATGCAATCCGGCGCAAAGACGACTTCTTTTCCCAGGAGACGGCCCAATCGTTTCGCGACAGGAGCCAGACTATATTTGGGGTCGAAGGCTCCCTTCGGCCGTCCGAGGTGAGAGCACAGAATGACCTTTGCGCCTTCGTCCACTACGCGATTGATGGTCGGCAGCGTGGACCGGATGCGGGTATCGTCGGTAATTTGAAGCGCTTCGTCGAGCGGGACATTGAAATCCGCACGGATGATCACCCGTTTCCCACGGAGCAGCACGTCATCGACGGTTTTTTTATGCAAGTTCATGACGTTCCTCCGGTGTGGCGCATCAATCCCTCTCGGTCGGTAGCCGTAAGCATAGGATCAGCGTCATGGCTAGACCGTCGTAGTTTAGCGAGCGGCCGCCTTACCGGCCAGCACTTTAATCAAATCACGCACGCGGCATGAATAGCCCCATTCGTTGTCGTACCATGCCGTGACTTTGACCATGCGCTTGTCGACGACATTCGTCAGCGGAGCGTCAACAGTCGCGGAGTGATCGTCGCCTTTCTGGTCGATCGAGACGATAGGATCTTCCGAGTACTTGAGAATGCCCTTGAGCGGACCATCCGCTGCCTTCTTGAAGGCGGCATTGACTCCTGCGATGTCGCAATCCTTTTCCGTTTCCACCGTCAGATCGACCAACGACACATTCGGAGTCGGGACGCGGATGGCCAGGCCGTCCAGTTTGCCTTTGAGTTCGGGAATCACGAGATGCAGAGCCTTGGCCGCTCCTGTGCTCGTCGGAATCATTGACATGCCGGCGGCGCGTGCGCGGCGGAGATCTTTATGGGGGAGGTCCAATAATTGCTGGTCGTTGGTATAGGAATGAATGGTCGTCATCGTCCCGTGTGTAATGCCGAAATTTTCGAGCAGGACTTTGGCCACCGGCGCCAGACAGTTCGTCGTGCAGGAGGCATTGGAGACGATATGATGAAGCTTCGCATCGAATTTCTCGTCGTTCACGCCCAGCACGATGGTCACATCTGGGTTAGTAGCCGGTGCCGAAATGATGACCTGCTTCGCCCCTGCCGAAAGGTGTTTGCCCGCACTTTCCCGATCGGTAAACCGGCCGGTAGATTCGATGACGATATCAACATTCAATGCCTTCCACGGCAATTCTTTGGGGTCTTTCATCGCGAGCACTTTGATGGGTTTCCCATCGACGACAATCTGATCATCCTTGGCCTCAACTTCGGACTTGAGTGTTCCATGCACGGAGTCGTATTTGAGCAGGTAGGCGAGGGTCTTGGCGTCCGTCAAGTCGTTGATGGCGACGATGTCGATGTCGGGATCGCTCTGGGAAGCGCGAAACACATTCCGCCCGATCCGTCCAAATCCGTTGATGCCGATCCGAATAGCCATAATATGTGGTCCTCTACGTAGGTAAAATCATGAATTCTACACGAAACCAACAGTTTAGACCGCGATAGTAGCCAGGCGGTTTCACCCTTGTCAAGATCTCCCGCCCGCATTATTCTTGACCGCTTGTTGCGAAAGCGCGTCCTATGGGAGACATGGTAACAGTTCCGGGTTGCGAGTGCTCGGAGGATCGTTCCTGACAACATGAAACATGAACCCCGAAACTCGCCACTCCATTTCCCGGTACGGCGTCGAGGCTTGCAAAGACGGACGGTTTCAGCAGAAGGGCGTATCAATACTGTGGGCGAGGAGTCTCTGTGATGGATGACACCACCGCAAAAGCCGCGCAGGCATTGGAATGGCCGCGCCTGCTCGAGTTGCTGGCACAGCGCGCGCAGTCGACGATGGGGATCGAGCGATGCCGGTCCGTATGGCTTTCGGAGGAGTTGGCCGTGGCCCGCCTGCGTCAGCAGGAAACGACCGAGATGGCGCGGTTGTTGGAAGGCGGCGAGCCCATGCCGACCTTGGTGTTCCCTGACATTCGCGAGGCGCTGACTCGTGCCGGCAAGGGAGGCGATCTTGAGACGCACGAGTTGCGGGACTGCGCCCTTGTCCTGACGCTCATGGAAGATGTCGAACGGTTGATGAACGGATGCCGGGAGGAGGCGCAAGCGCTGGCGCAGGTCGTGGAGCCGCTTCAGGGGACGAAGGGACTGCGGCCGATCAGGTCGGCCATAGAGGCTGCGATCCAACCGGACGGCGCGATCAAAGAATCGGCCACGCCCGAATTACGGCGGCTCACGCATCATGCTCAAAGTCGGCGAAGGGGAAGTGATGGCGACCGTCTCGAATTTGATCGGGGTTGCACGCGGGGCAGAAGTGTCGGCTTCTCCTGCCGCACCATCAAGCAGCCCTCGCCGGTTTTCGACAGGCGGTGGGTTGGGCCTCGATGAACAGACCGTGGTCGATGTACGGGGTCAGGCAGCCGACGATGCGCTCGATCAGGTTGTGGCGGCGTTGGATCGCGCCGTGCTCAACGGCGCGCCGTTCTTGCGGATCATCCACGGGCACGGAACGGGGAAGTTGAAAGCCGCGCTGCGTGAGTATTTGAAAACGTCGCCCTATATCGAAACTTTCCGTCCCGGCGACAGAGCCGAAGGCGGCGACGGGGTGACGGTGGCGAAGGTACGGTAAGAAAAACGTACCGAGTCTCTATTATTGAAATGATAGCTAATACGCTTGAAGTGACTTCTTGCAACTGTTGACCGCCGTTTGAATTGGTTGGCGAAGCCAATGTGTGTTTGCAAGACGCGACCCAATATTGATGCATGAGCGCATCTTCACCCTATCGCTGGAGGACTGCGTTAAGACGGTATCTCCCGTGGTTCTTGATTGATCTTGGTGTGGCAGCGAAGGGGCGTGACTGCGAGGCGGTTGGTGGTAACCATTCTTGGTATAACCGAGACAATGTGAGTAGCGGCTGTTATCACTGTGAGGCCGTCAAGCCGGGGCGCTTATGGGAGGACTCCGGATCGACAAGCAAGCAAGACTAGGAATTGCTTACGCTCGATCGAGCTGGCTAACAACAGCATGCAGCGGACGGCGCTTCGCGCCGCCGCTGAACTCAAACGTTAGAGCGCATGAAACACCGTCCCGCGATCTTCATCATCCTTGGATGCCTGCTGCTTATTGTTTCCGCTTATGGATTCGGTGGCGTCATCCAGGCCGCGAGTCTGTTTGTTGGTGAGCGAGCCCTGCGCGATGCGAATCTATGGGGCTCTGTTTCCTTAGTCGCTTTTCTTGGGGCGTTAGTTTGTTTCTTGGCCACAGCGAGGCGGCTTACCGATCGCTCGCTCCCTCGATTGTTGGTCGGGGGCTTGGCCGTAGTCTCCGCGGTCGTACTGGTATGGGCGCTTGTCGCCGAATTCCTAGCAGTCGATACATGCCTGGATGCTGGTGGCAGCTTCGACTACATGCGTTCCGCATGCGATCTAGAGCAGAATCATCCGTACATTCCTGTCATGGAGCGGCAAGGTTTTCGCGTGGCGGGGAGTTTCGCCCTCACATTATTCGGACTAGTTCTAGTGGCGCCTTGGTGGCCCCGCGTTGGAGGACATCAGCATGCGCTCTTATGAAAATGTTGGCGTGCGGAGATCCGGGGTCGTTGCTGACTTCACACTAGCAACCTAGGTTTCGCTCGAATCTGGAGAGCCTGGGTCAGATTAGGCTGCAGCTTTCTTGACCCGGATTTCGGCGCGATGACCTGTTGCGGCGAGTACTCGGATGAGTACGTCTGTGGAGACGCCGTGGGTGTTGCCGTTTGCAATCGCCGTCACTCTGGTTCTCGATGTGCCGGCTTGCTTGGCAATCTCCGCATGGGTGAGACGGCCTGCTTGGATGATCTTCGCCAGGGCGACGGTGAGGTCTGAACGAAACTCCATTTCGGCCGTATCGGCTGCCGACAATCCAAGAGCATGCCCGAGGTCCTCGGCTGTCCGAACAGTCACCAGTTTTCGAGTCTTAGTCGTGAGCATCTAATATCTCCTTTAGCCGCTGTTGGCCAACGGCGATCTCATGCGTGGGTGTGTTCTGGGTTTTCTTGTGAAATCCATGAAACACCACAATCGTGTCAGCCAATTTTACAAAGTAGAACACCCGGACACTTGTCGTCGTATTCCGTACTCTTAGCTCATGAGCCCCTGATGCCACGACTGGCATTGGTCTGCTAAGAGGCAAGCCCAAGCTGATGCCTTTTTGAACGTCACGAAGTGCTTCGCCGATCTCTTGCTTGATCGCCGGCGGTTGTTCTCGGATAAATACCAGCGCTTTGGGGTGAAACGTGATCGACTTCACAGGGGCAGTATGTCCTAAATACAGGACATTGGCAAGAGCCCGCCAATGAAGAAAAGGCTGGAGATAGAGAAGAGGATGGGATGTTTAAACGGAAGATTTCTCACCCTCCCACCCTGGTACGCCGAGACGCGCCTTTCCTCATGCACGGCTGCGGGCGATGGCCGAGCCGGAGGCGTAGCCTCAGGGCTACGTTGAGGATTCAGTCGAATCGAGAACAATGGTGGGGGTCTGTTTCAGCATCCTACTGGATGTGATGTTTCGCCATGCGGTAGCGTAGCGTATTGCGGGTCATCTTCAAGAGGCGGCTGGCTTCGGAGACGTTGCCCGATGTTTTGTGGAGTGCTTCTTCCAGCAGCTTTTTCTCTATCTCTATAAACGACAGGCCGAAGGTCAAAAGCGAGGGATTGGGCTCGTGGCTTGATGGACGTGAGTGGTTCGCCGGTGGCATGGTCTGAACCGATGCCGGTAGATGGTGCGGCTGGATCGTCTCCTCTTTACATGTGATAGTCAGCCATTCCACGACATTGTGCAGTTCACGGACGTTGCCAGGCCAGTCGTGGTGCTGGAGTATGGCCAGTGCCGTTGGTGACATCGTCTCGATGCGGCACCCGCGTTCTTGCCTGGCGCGCTCCAGAAAGATCAACAGGATGGGTTCGATGTCGTCCGGCCGTTCACGCAGAGGCGGGATGCGCAGCTGGTAGACATTGAGCCGATAGTAGAGATCGAGCCGGAAGCGGCCGGCCTTGATATGGGCGAGCAGGTCTTCATTCGTGGCGGCGATGACGCGGATATTCACTTTGTGGCTGCGCGTGTCGCCGAGCGGATCGACCGTATGGTTTTCCAATACGCGTAAGAGTTTGGCTTGCGCAGCTGCACTCATCTCTCCGATTTCATCCAGAAACAACGTGCCGGCTTCGGCCAATTGGAATCGGCCCAACTTCGCCTGCTTGGCATCTGTAAAGGCGCCCGGCTGGTACCCAAACAGCTCCGCTTCTAATAAATGTTCCGGGATACCAGCGCAGTTCAGGGCGATCAGCGGCCCGTTGGCTCGCGGGCTGGTTGCATGGATCGCTTGGGCGAACAGTTCCTTCCCTGTGCCGCTTTCTCCGGTGATGAGGACGGTCGCATCGGTCAGGGCAACCTCTTGGGCTAAATGCTTGACGAGATGCATCTGTGGCGAGACGCTGACGATGGGTGCAAACCGATCACGCGGCTGATCGGATGTGTATGCCGATCCAGGTTGCCGGGCCAGTCGAGTGACTGCCGCCAGAAGTTCCTGAAGCAGGATCGGCTTGGTCAGATAATCC
>JABMDH010000036.1:5983-15866 GCA_015904075.1 Nitrospira sp. | reverse complement strand
CCGGTCGTCGAGTTGTTCGTCGTGCCGGTGATGCCCGACGTGAAGGTGAATATATTCGAGGCATTGACGGATGCCGTAAAACCGGAGTAGGCCGCCGCTCTGAACGGATCATTCGGCACCAACGCACGGACGCCGTTCTGAATGGCCGTCGCCAGCGCCGCTCCGGTCAGACCATTGGCTACGGTGACGGTCTGTACACCGTCCCCGTTCAGGTCGATGTTAAACGACGTGTTACCGGCCGCAGTGGTCGTCACCGAAGCCGCAGAGCCCACCACATTCCCTCGCACGCCAGTCTGATTCGTTGCGGAATTCAAGTTGGCCGCCACCAGGGCAACAGTCGTTGCCCGCGGAGAGGCCGTGGTCGACGGCAAGGCGATATCCCCGATCGTCCCGGTAATCGTACCCGTGGTATCCGCCAAGAACCCTTGCAGTTTAAACCCGGACGGATCAACCACATTGTTGTTCCGGTCCAATCGGAACAGCCCCGCGCGCGAATAGTACGTCCCACCTTGCGCATCTTCCACCACAAAGAAGCCGTTCCCATCGATGGCCAGATCCAACACATTCGATGACGTAGCCAGAGACCCCTGGGAAAAATTACCTTGCACGGAAGTCAGCGACACGCCGATGCCTGTTTGCACGGCACCAGACCCGCCAGAAATCGACGAGCTGATCAAATCTGCAAACGTCGCTTTGCTCCCCTTGAAACCGACCGTACTCATATTGGCGATGTTGTTTCCAATTACCGACAGCGCTGTCCCGTTGGCATTGAGTCCGCTCACCCCGGCAAATAACGACGATAGAATTCCCATGAGCCCAATCCTCCTTCTTCCGTTGCAGGTTCTATTCTTCTTACCGTAGCTCGATTACCGCCGATGGATCGATACTGAGATCGCCGGCGACCAGCTTGGGTTTCCCCTCTTCCATGCGAATGCCGGACACCGTCAATTGTCCCGCAGTCCGCGCGTTCACCGGCGCGCCCAGCGCATCCGTTGCCGTCAGAACATACTGATAGATTCCTGCCGGCATGAGCGCCCCATTCTGGTTCCGTCCGTCCCATTCAGACAGATTGGCGCCTGCCTGGCGATCCCCATAGTCCAGCGTACGGATGACCTGCCCCTGTGGATCCAAGATGTTGACGCGCACAGCCGCCGCATTCTGGTCCAGGGCGTAGCCGATGGAAGCCGGCCCATTGCCTAGCTGAACGAGTGCGTGATTGACGGTCACGGTCCGGCCGACCATCGGAAGCAGCGAAAACTGGAGCGATGCAGCCTGGGCATCGAGGCTCCGCTGGAGGAGCTGTGCCTGCTTTGCGCTTTGCTCCAATTGGCTGAATTGGGCAAGTTGGGCGACGAACTCCGTATTGTTTGTTGGATTCAGCGGATCCTGGTTCTTCAGCTGCGTGACGAGCAAGGTGAGAAAGTCGCCTTGTCCCAACTCACGGGGGCCCGTCGCCTTCCGCGCCGGTGCAGTCGGAGTGGATGAGAGTGCGGATAAATCAATCATGTTCTGTGCTCCTCATCTGTTCAGGCCACAAGATTCAGCCGGCCCTGGGACCATGATCGCCGGCTGTCACGTGCCTCGAAGACCTGGCCCTCATCACCGTGAGACGAGCCGTGTTGCCAGCTGCGGCCCTGATCGTGAGAGGGGCCCTGCTGGAACGACCGTCCTGCATTTTGACGATCGATATCGACACGGAACTGTCCCATTTCCAATCCATTGGCCTGCAACGCAGTCTGTAACCGCTCCTGCCCATTAATAAGGAATTGCCCCACCTCCGCTCTGTCTGACGACAGGTAGGTGTGGACAACCTCATTCGCCAGCGCCACACGGATATTGATGCGGCCGAGATCCGTCTGTGCCACTTCAAACACGACTGACCGGGCGGTCGCAGCCAGAAGTGATTCTCCGGCATCCCGAGAGGCCGGAACCGGCGGGGCCGGTACGGGACTCGATACCGGAGAGGACTCGACAGGTCGAGAGGCGGAAAGTGCGGCTGTTCCGGCCGTTCCAACTTCACCGGCCATCGTACTCGCAAAACCTATAGCAGTGGGTGCTGCCGCCATGTGGTACGGTGAAGGAGATTCATGGTCCGCGTGCTCTCGGCTGCCCTGTTCAGACCAATCCAAACCGGATTCAAGTGCGCCATCGGCAATCGCATGATGATCGGGCGGCATGGCGGATAGCGACTTCGTCTCGTACGCATCTGTCTGCGAGAGAGTTGGCGCATTGGCCGGAACGACGATTGAGGCCAGCCGCTCAGGCTGTATGGCCTGAACCGGGCTGACGGAATCGGAGGGACGTGACGACGGCACATTTTCCAGCCCCGGCCATGTGGAAGAGCCCAGACGCGTCCGGTCGAGATCGGCCTGCTGTGATAATAGCGGCGCCCCGTTCGGCGAAGAAACCGATTGAGTTCCTCCGTGAGAATCAATTCCCTTCTGTCCTACATTGCCACGGACAGATTGGACTTCAGCCCCGGCCTCCTGCTGTGCTTGGAGAACCGTTGCTGCGACAATACCCCGCATGTCCTCCGGCCGTCCCTCGTGCTGTATCTCGGCGTTGAGTCGGCTATCCTGCGCAAGTAGATCGCGGCTCGCCGCATGACCCGGCAACACACCAGTCGCTGCAACCAAGGTCAGACCGAACGGTGTCGGATTCGGGGCTGAGCCTTCATGATGTTCCACACCTGACGGATCACTGCCCTCTCCACTGTCTGCCCCTACGACATCCGATTGCATGATCAATGGCACCGGGGTCAGAGTCTCACTGAGTGCGGGCAGCGCAACATGAGACGCGGGATGGGCATAATCCCCGGGCAACCACGATTCAGGATTCGCCTTGGGAGCATCGGCCGCTTCCGACATATTCAACCCTGGGTGGCTACCTTCTTCTGCCGTGTTCTTCCAGGATTCAGACTCGTGATGATGTTGGGAGGACTGGCTCTCCGATATCCCAGCCTGGCCTTCCTGCGATGCGCGATCGGTCCTTGGCGTGTTGGATCGTTCTGATGTATTCAGGCCCACCCGTCTGCCTTCCTCCAACTTGTCCGGCTGGGATTCAGACCGTTGGTGCCGAGAAGAGCGATCCAGTTGGACCTTTGTCCTCTCTGCTCGATCCATGCGGTCCGGCGCATCCACCAGCCGCTGATCTCCGGATTTTCGTGAGAGCTCAGTCTCCCGCTCTCGGTTGATCGTATGGAGAATGGTTGAAAATCTTTTTCGGGCTCCGATCTCAGCCGACCGAGATCCCCGATTAGGAAGACTTCCGGCTCGCTCCGACGAAGGCCCCGCATTTGAAGCGGCCACCTGCGGTATAAAAGCATTCCTACTCATAAACGAATAACGCCCTCTCTGACGTGATCAACCGGCACGCCAAGGGACAATACAAAGCTTGTGCCACAGACATTGCTCAACAAAACCCCACAAATTACGGCCTTTTCCAGGAAATAGAGACTGAACGGCCGGCCACAAGGAAGTTTTTACTGGGTAGCAGGAACTTTCTTGCCGGTGCGCACGGTAGCACCGTGGCATACAAGAGAATCGAATTGTACAGGACGCATGATGCGACAGCGGCCTGCACATCAAGCTGAGGATCAGGGCGTAAGAGGCCAACCCCACATCCAACAGGAAGTGCGAATGAGACGGAGAACGAGTGGGTTGTCAATTGTGATGCCAGACTGTGCATTGATCTTCTCAGAAGGTCTGGTGTCTGCCGAAGATCTGCCTCCATTGCCTACAGCTCAACTCGAGTCGGCCGATACAATATGCCGGCCGGTGGATGGACCAACCCGACAGCGATTGAGGAGGGCGGGATCATTTACAGAGGCGACGTCAAGACCGATGTCGTCTGAAGCCGTTGCCACAGGAACGGCGGCGCACCGGCGAACACAGGCGTACGAGACCTTCGCGATCCCAATTTAGTCGCCGTATTTTTGACGCCTTCTGGTTCTAACGCGTAGCGGCAGGACTTCCAAAACGAAGATGCAGGACTATCCCGCGCTCCTGACTGAGGAGCAGATCCGGCACGTGACGGCCGGCGTCCAGGCAGTTTGCTACGAACCATCATGAATCGTGTGGGATACGGAGTGATGGACCCGCTTCATTCCATCTTTCCGAGAATCGGCTGGAGTCGCCTCCACACACACGAGGCTGATCATGACAAAGGGGGAGAGGGCACAGGCCCCCTCCCCCTTTGTTGTGTCAGCTCAGCCTGGGCATCGCGGCACTCAGGCGCTGCCCGGGCTCATCGTTCCGCCAGCATTACTCCAGCAATCTCGTCCTGATCCGATTCTTCGAAGCAGGCCTCAAACACATGCAGGCCACTCCTCGGACTACGGTTTTTGTGCAAGCAGCTGTACGCTGAGCTTGGCCGCGTGCTCCGGCTTGACCTGAGCAAGAATCGCCGCAGCCGATTTTGTTTTGACAAGACGGAGGATCTCGATCGCTTTCTGATCAGGCATCCGCTCCAACCTGACGGCCGCGTCCTCTGACGGCATCGCCTCATACATCTTGGCAAGCTGACTCTTCTGCGCCTGCGCAAGGCGTTCCTTGGGCAACTGTTGATCCGCCTTCGCACGCACACTTTCAATCCGTTTTTCCAACACTTCATGCTTCGCCAAGACCTTTTCGACCTCGGCTCGCACGATCATGAGCCGCTCTTCGTTCTGGCGAAGGCGACAGCGCCGCCTTAGACCGGCCGGCACGGCTGAGAAAAATACCATCTCCTGTGGATCGCGCTGATTGTGCGTTCATGACACACCCCTTCTGGCAGGATGCTGAAACATACGGCCGGCTGCTTCATCCATGGCCTGCTGCTCCCGTCGGTTCAGCTCGGCATCATGCGCCTCCCGTTGCCGTTCGAGAAGGCGATCGAGTATTTTACGTTCCTGGGTCGCTTCAACAAGACGGGCATGGGCACTGCTCCACATCTCGGTCAGGTGGCCGACCGTACTGCGCGCCTGTATCAATGCTGCCCGTTGTACATCCAGACGTCCCAGCCATTCCCACAATGCCTCAATAACCAACCCCTGCTCCGCCTGGATCCGATAGGCCGATGTATCCGACTGAATCTGTGCATCAAGCGCATTGCACCGCTGCTCCATGCTGACTAATTCTTGAGTCACCTGTGCCAGCTCCATCGTGAGCGCTTCCTGTGTCTGTACCCGCAACTTCCGCAATGAATCGAGTCTCATGCTGCGTGCTGCGCCAAGGCGCGTAGCCATTGAACCGACACACCCAACGCTGCGGACTCCTCAATCCCCTGCCGAAGATACGCATTGACGGCCTCTTGGGCCTGAACCGCCCGGTCAAGCGTCTTGTTCATGCCCTGCTTATACGCACCGAGCAGGATGAGATCTTCGGACTGCCGGTATCGAGCGATTAATTCCCGAACCGCTCCGGCCGCATCACCGTGGTCCCGACCGACGATATCGCGCATCACACGGCTGGTACTTTGCAAGAGATCGATCGCGGGAAAATGGTTCTGCGCCGCCAAGGTGCGTGATAACACGATGTGTCCGTCGAGAATCGACCGCGCGGCATCGGCCACCGGATCCGTCAGATCATCTCCGTCGACCAGTACCGTATACAAACCAGTGATGGCGCCTGCGCCGGATCCGGTGCCGACACGCTCCAGCAGTTTGGGCAGCATCGTGAAGACAGACGGTGTGTAGCCTTTGGTCGCCGGCGGCTCCCCGATCGCAAGCCCGACTTCCCGCTGGCTATAGGCCAACCGGGTGAGAGAATCCATCAATAAGAGCACCTGTTTGCCCGCATCGCGAAAGTATTCGGCCACAGTGGTCGCTACCAGCGCCGCGCGCAGCCGTACCAGCGGCGCTTGATCCGACGTTGCCACGATGACGATCGACCGTTGGAGTGCGGCATCCCCCAGATCGCGCTCCAGAAATTCTTTGACCTCGCGCCCGCGTTCACCAATGAGTGCAATGACGTTGACATCGGCATTCGTGTACCGGCTGATCATTCCCAGCAACACACTCTTCCCGACGCCGGAACCCGAGAAAATTCCCATCTTCTGTCCCTGCCCACATGTCAGAAATCCGTTGATGGCGCGGACCCCAAGATCCAGCGGGGTACGGATGCGCGCGCGCTGCAGCGGATTGGGTGGAGCGGCATGGAGCGGATATCGTTCGAGATACGGGATGGCCCCCTTCTCATCGAGCGGGCGTCCGAGCCCATCGAGAATACGTCCTAATAGGCCAGGCCCAACAGGCAAATGCGCAACCTGGCCGGTCATGGTGATGAGGCTGCCCGGTCCAATACCCTGCATTTCCCCCAACGGCATCAGCAACACACGATCGCCGCGGAATCCCACCACTTCTGCGGCAATCGACCCGCCGCCATCTTCCCTGCTGATCTCGCAGAGTTCGCCCACCGTGGTCATCGGTGCATAGCCCTCGATCACGAGGCCGACCGCTTGGGCAACCCGTCCGGAAACGGCGACAGGGTCGACCCGGTCAAGCAGACGACTAAGATTCATGTTTGGCCCTATTCTTCAATGCACTGCCCAACCGGAGCAGCTGGGTGTCCAATGACGCGTCGATCACACGATTGGCGGTCTGGATGAGACAACTTCCCCGCGTGACCGACGCCATCGGCTCGATCTTTACCGTGAGAGCAAGATCACGCAGCGCCGCAAGTTCGGCTTGGGCAGATTCCAACGCCGGCGCATCGGCAGGATGCACCTGAATCACGACGACGCCGGACTCCCGCACTGCCGTCACCGCGGACTTGGCTTGGGCCACGATCTGTTCCGTACACGTGGCCGCCGACGCATGGAGGACTTTCGACGCAATGTGAATAGCCAACGCAGCGATCTCGTCTTCCATCGTCCGCTGAAGAGACGCCTGCGCCTCGGCCAGCTTTCGCATCGCACCGGCAAACAGGGTCCGTTCCTGCCGGCGCTCCTCTTCCGCACACTGTTGGCCCTCTTTCAGCCCCCGCTCGAACTCGGTCAAGCCATCCGCTCCCCGTAATGACCCGTCGTCTCCAAATGTTTGAAACGGCAAGCTCGACAGATGGAATGCCCCGGACCGAACAGCCGCATGTTTGAGAACGGTCTGTTCCGCGCGCAACCGATGAAGCTCCAACAATCGACGCGCCGTCATCAAAACCACACTATTGTCGACGGGCTTCATCAAAAAGTCGCTGGCACCGGCCTTCATGGCACGTACCGCGAGTTCGACGGTCGCCGATCCCGTCATCACCACCCCGATGATTCGATGGTCGATTGTCAGCGCCTCTTCCAGAATCGCGATGCCGTCCTGGTCCGGCAACGACACATCGATGAGCATCAGCGCAGGCGCGGACTGTTTCACCATGGCAATGGCATCCCGCCCCGATCCCGCAGCCCGAATAGACACCCCTTCAGACCTGAAGAGCTCAAGAAACAAATTCCGGATCGGTTCATCGTCATCGACGGCCAAAATCGTCCCTTGAAGCCGTGGCCCTCCCGTCTGTCCACGAAGAGCCGGCGCCGTCATGGTTGCTCCAGCCGACATTTAGACCAGTTGTTCTCCTGCGCCGGCAATCACAATCCGTCCTTCCTCTTCCAGCTTGCGGCAGACCTTCAGCAAATTCTGCTGCGCCTTCTCGACATCGGACACTCTGACAGGCCCCTTGGCCTCCATATCTTCCTTGAGCATTTCGGCGGCGCGGCTCGACATATTTTTAAAGAATTTCTCTCTGACCTCAGGATTTGCGCCGCGCAGCGCAAGCGGGAGATCATCCTTGCTGATCTCCTTCATCAATTCCTGTATGCCGCGATCGTCTACTTTGATCAAATCGTCGAACACAAACATGAGCGCACGGATGGCATCGGCCAGCGTTTGGCTCTTCTCTGCGATCTTGGCCATGATTCCGCCCTCATTGGTTTTGTCCATCCGCGTCAGAATTTCGGCCATCACTTCGGCTCCGCCGATGCTCTGTCCACCCAATCCCTTGCTTGCCAACAGTGTTTCTTGCAAACTCTGGCTCAATTCCTCCAAGACATCCGGCTGTACGTCTTCCATGGTCGCAAGCCGCAATGCCACATCGCCGCGCATGGCGTCCGGCAGCGCGGCGAGCACCTGCCCGGCCTGGTCGCTTTCGAGATGGGCTAGAATGACCGCCACCGTTTGCGGATGTTCGATCTTCATCATTTGCGCGATGCTCTTCGCATCCACCCAACGGAGTGTTTCCAATCCGGGATAGCTTTTCCGGGTCATCGATTCGATAATGCGCGCCGCTTTCTCGGGACCCAACGCCTTGATCAGCACGGTTTTGATATATTCTTTTCCCTGGAATTGTACGTCCCCCGTCGCGCTCGCTGCCTTGAAATCCAAGATCACCGCATCTTCCTCATCCCGTGAAATCTGCGCCGTACCGTTCATAGACGCCCCCAGCTTCTTGATCTCTTTGGGATCAAGCTGTTTCAAGACCTGTGCGGCCGCTTCCTCGCCGATCGCACGAAGGAGAATCGCCGTCTTCTGCTCACCAGTCAGATTCTTAGCCATGCTCAACCGTTCGCCGAAGAAGTCTTCAGCCACTGTTTCACGACGACCGCCGTCGTGTCAGGATTCTTTCTGGCCATGTCGATGATCTGGGCACGGTCAGGAGCTCCGGGAATCGCCGCGGCTGCCGCCGCCGAAAGAGGCAGTGATGCGGATTCGCCAGCCTCAGACTCCTGCCTGTCCGCAGTCCCCAACATCGCAATCAGTGGCCGGACGACGAACAAGAGGATCATCAGAAAGAGCAGGCCCCCGACACCGTAGCGCACATAGGGCAGCCATGGATTCGGCCCGTCGGATGCGGCTTCGGCCGCCGCCGCCGGCAGTTCGTCCGGTCCTACGCCGAATTGGACATTGACCACTTGAACTTGATCCTGTCGTTCCGCCGAAAAGCCCATCGCTTTTTTGACAATCTCCTCGATGCGCTTCAAATCTTCTTCCGACCGTGGCGTATACTTCCTGGCAGATTCCGCCGCAGCGCCGTCCGCCGATGCTCCGTCTCCGGCCTGAGCCGCTGCATAGGTTCCATCCACCAACACGGCCACCGACAACTTCTTGATAGCCCCGACCGGCTCGACGATTTTGGACACCGTGCGGCTGATCTCATAGTTGACGGTCTCATTCTTTGTCTGACTGTTGTTCGAACTGCTCTGCGCCGGCTCCTGATCCGTGCCCGGCGGCACGTTCGATTGCACACCGGGAACACCACCGGACACCCCGTTCACCCCGCTGGACTTTTCTTGGCCGCGTTGCTCACTTCTGGCCACCTGACTGTTGGGATCGTACCGTTCTTCCGTCGTCTCTATTTTGCGGAAATCCACCAGGCTGGACACACGCACAACCGCTTTATTGATGCCGACAATTCGCTCCAACATCGTCTGGATACGGGTTTCAATATCCTTCTCGATATTGCGCTGATACTCGAGCTGCGAGTTCGTCAACCCGGCCGTCTCATCCTCTGCGACCGTACTGGACAGCATTCGACCATGGCCGTCGACGATCGTCACGTCACGGGCCTGTAACCCTTCGACGCTGCTGGACACCAGGTGAATCACGCCTTGCACTTGCGATTTCGTCAGCGCCTGTCCGTTACGTAGCGCCAGGATGACGGAAGCCCGTGCTTTATCCTGCTCATTGGCAAACAGACGCCGCTCCGGCATAGCCAAGTGGACCCGTGCCCGCTCGACCTCCGGCATTTGCGCAATCGTCCTGGCCAGTTCGCCTTGCAGTGCACGGCGGTAATTGAGTTTCTGGACGAACTCGGACATGCCGATCGAGGTGCGATCAAATATTTCGTAACCGACCCCCCCTCCATGCGGCAGACCCTGTGTCGCCAGTTGCAGTCGTAGGTCATGGACCTGTGCACTGGGGACCAGC
>JABMDH010000036.1:0-5883 GCA_015904075.1 Nitrospira sp. | reverse complement strand
CTCCTCTATCAACGGTCAACCGCTTTCCGATTGCGACCATCCGAGCGGGCTCGGCGTTATCTCCCTTCTCGTATTACATTCAACAATCCGTGAAACTTCTTGGCTAGTATTGTAGCCGCAGTGTTGTACTGCATGGCATTGTCGGACAATTTTGCCATCTCCAATTCAAGATTGACCGAGTTCGCATCGAGCGGAAGATCGCCTGCCGGCACCTCGTTCAGCTTTCCTGCGATAGCCTGCACACCCTGAGGCCCATGAAGCCCGAAGTGGCGAGGCTGTGTCGCCGCCAATACAACCGGCAACCGGCCTTGATGCGCAGAGCGCAGCTGATCCATAAAGTTCAGTTCGGAAGCTCGATAGCCGGGCGTTTCTTCATTGGCCAAATTCGAGGCAATCACGCGCTGCCGCGCGCTGCGGAGGTCTAAATTTCGCTCCAACAATTGCATGGTCCGGTCGAAGATCCTCATGGCCTCACGTCCTTTCTTTCCGCAACGCAATATCCAACTTCTCGGTGCAACCTAAATGCCGGGTGTAGCGTCCATAGCCAGGTTATGGCTGCGTACACAACAGCGCCTCCGGCCTTTCCCTTGACCTTACCCGCACTCGTCGAAAACTGCCCACCGGCAACGTTTGCCTAGTCACAATGCCGTCATCGACAGCGGCTTCCCATCAGTTCGATACTCACGGAGCTTGTTCCGTAACGTACGGATGCTGATACCGAGCTCCTTCGCGGCATGCGTACGATTGTCTTTCACCCGCACCAGCGTCTTAAAGATCAGCTCCCGCTCCATTTCCCACAACGAGCCATTCCCCGGCTGTTGAACGACCAGCGGCGAGGCGGTATCCCGAATCTCCACGGGACAGTGTTCCGGCACGATCACGCCATGGCCAGCCAACAGGACTGCCCGCTCCATCACATTCTCCAACTCGCGGATGTTGCCCTTCCACGGCATTCGCTGCAAATGAGCCAGTGCCGCCTCTGACAACACCGGTTGCGGCAGCCCATTTCGAGAAGCCGCCGCCGCTGCGAAATGCCGAGCCAACATAGGAATATCGGCAAGCCGCTCACGAAGCGGAGGCAGCGTGATCGGAAACACATTCAACCGGTAATACAAATCTTCTCGGAACCGATTTTGCTCGACTTCCCGATAGAGCGTCCGATTCGTGGTCGCAATCACCCGGATGTTGACGGGCACCGGCTCACGCCCGCCCACGCGATCAACCTCCCGTTCTTGCAGCACCCGCAGCAGCTTCGCCTGAAGCCCCATGGTCATTTCCCCGATCTCATCCAGCAGCAACGTACCGGTGTGGGCCATTTCAAATTTGCCGATTTTTCTGATTAGCGCACCGGTGAATGCCCCCCGTTCATGCCCGAACAGTTCGCTCTCCAGCAACCCGTCCGGCAACGCCGCGCAGTTGACCGCAATGAAGGGGCGGTGTGCACGCGGACTGCGGCTATGGATGAACCGGGCCAGCAGCTCCTTACCGGTGCCGCTCTCTCCGTTAATCAGTACCGTCGCCTGGCTGGCGGCAACGCCTTCCAGCGTGCTCAGCAACCTGACCATCCCGGGATCTTGCGTCAGAATCGCGCGGTTGTCCGCGGTGCCTAGCGACGGAACAGCTCCGCCCTCCGTCTCCCGGCCCTCCTTGAGGTTTGCGATCACCCGTTCCAACAAATCCATCGAGAAGGGCTTCAGCAGATATTCGCTCGCACCCTGCTTCATCGCTTCGACAGCCGTCTCTACGGTCCCATAGGCCGTCATGAGCACGATGGCTGACTGAGGGGCGCGTGCTTTCAGCTCTTTGATCAACTCCAGACCGGTCATGCGCGGCATTTTGAGATCCGTCAGCACGAGCCAGGGACGAAACCGTCCGACCCGCTCCAGCGCATCGGCACCGTCCACTGCCCCCTGCACGGCATACCCAAGGCGCCGAACCGATTCCATCAGCGCGGTCCTCATGGACGGATCGTCGTCCACAACCAAGATCCGCTCCTCTGCGTCTGGATTGTCTGACGCCCTGGCGTCCATATCACGCTCACTCATGGACTGCCTCCTCCGCCAATACCGATCCGCCGTACTCAGTATTCGTCTGTTCATGCGCTTCATACGTCAAAGCCCGACGGCCAACTACGCAGAGGGGTGTCACTGGATGCGGCAGCACAATTGAAAATGAGGCACCGTGACCGGCCACACTGTCGACATCGATACGCCCGTGATGGGCTTCGACGATCGCGTGCACAATGGCAAGGCCGAGCCCGGTCCCCTCGTCTTTGGTTGTGAAAAATGGGTCAAATACACGGGATCGGTACGCCGCATCGATGCCGGGGCCTGAATCGCTGACAGTGAGGCGAACGGCTGATTCACTGAAGGATTGCGTCTGATCTCGATTGAGACGGACCATAAGTACGCCTCCGGCCGGCATAGCTTGCGCCGCGTTGATGATCAAATTCAGCATCACCTGTTTCATCTGTCCCTCATGACACCAGATCGCCGGAATCCCCGGGTCAAGATCAATCCGGACATCCACCGGAGTTTTTGCGATCGCATGCGCCGCTAAACTCAATGCATCAAGAATCAACGGCTCTGCCGCGCACCAGGCATGGAGCGATCGCGCCGGCTTGGTGTACACCAAGAGATTCTCCAGCAGGCGATCCATGGCATGGACCGCTTGGGATATTTGCTCCGCATAAATCTTTGAGGCAGGCTGTTCACTGAGATCCCGGCGAAGCATGGAAGCAAAGAGTTCCACGCTGCCGAGCGGGTTTCTGATTTCGTGGGCGATCCGCCCGATCATTTCTCCCATGGCCGCCAACCGGTCCTTGCGCTGCACCCGTTCTTCAAGCTGACAGAGGCGGGTCACGTCCTGAATAAGCACGAGACTGCCCGATCGGTATCCCGAATGTGTTTTCAACGGCGTCTGGGTAATCGTCACCACAGCCTGTCCAATGCGCTGCGGGCGATCACACAGGCTCAGGCCGACCGCATTGAGAGCCGCTCCGAGGCACTCAGCGGCCATCGGTCATTCTCTTTTCCAATTCGGAGCGCGGCCTCCTTGTAGGTGCGCATCGCACGACCCATATCGTTCACTTGCTCGTAATGTTTCCCAAGATGGAACAGCGCCTCACTCCCCAACGGAGTATCGATATGCCGATTCGCGATCGTCTCCAGCTTCGCCCGATAGGCCTTGTCGGTCTGATCAGGCACCGGCGTCTCATGCATGAGCGCGTCAACCGTCAATCCCACCCAATTGTCTCCGGCCGGCTTCATCCGCTCCGCGCGAAGCGCAGCCATCCGCATGCCGGCCTGCGTGCCCTGCGCGCTGTTCGGGTAGTGCGATACGACCAGCGCGTAGAACAATTCCGCACGCGACGGTTGGGCCGTCGCCGCCAAGCTGTCCGCCACATGCAACAGCGCCGTCGGAGCGTAATCATGGTGCGGGTAGAGGTTGTAGAAGAGCAGCATCAGCTCCCGCGCTGACGCGTCGTGATGGAGTGCCGCCTGCGTCAGGGCGTATCGTTGGATCGCGAGCGAATCGAGCCGAAACGTCTCCGGCCATCGGCGATAACTCAGATCAAAATACGTCTGTGCGTCTGGAAACCGGCGCTGCACATACACCGTGTGGGCAAGACCCAGGGTGGCGTGCCGGAGCAGATGATCATGGCTGCTCCGCTTCCGCAGATTCATCAATGCGTGTTCGGCCTCGCTCCATTTACGCATGGCCATGAATGTGTACCCGAGCCCCAACAACGCCCGCTCACCGTCGAACGGCAGATGCAGCGAATGCGCCATGGCCTGTTCATAGAGGGATTGTGCTTCCTGTAACCAGCCTTGCTCGAGGTAGAGATCAGCGAGACGCCATTCAGCCCGCCTCGCGTTGACCGATTGCGGATAGTCGCGCAGCAATGTCTTGTAGAGATGAATGGCCTCCGGACGGTTCCGGAACAAGGGATCTTCCTGAAGCGCCAGCTCAGCACGGCACGCCTGCGCAGCAGGAGCCTGTGGACTGTCAGGGTGCTCCTTGATGATCCGCTCAAACAGTCGCCGGGCTTCCGGCCACTCACCTTTCTTGTAGGCCGCATACCCTTCATGCCAGGTGAGATCAGCAATTCCCCGGCCCTTCCCTTGAGCCTGTTCCTCCACGCGGGGCCCGTCGTCAAGCATGGATGGCCTGGACGGTTCAGGAGATTCCCCCCCCGGTACAATGGCCTGCGCAGGTGTTGATGCAACGGTTTGATGCTCAGAAACTGTTGCGAGTGGTTCCCCCCATGCCGGTCGGCATGCGGCCATCCAGACGATGGCCAGGAATACAAGCCGCTTGTGTCGCATAAGAATAGAGCGCATGGAGAGGGAGCATCAGCAAAGACCGTGCCCTAAAGAATTGTGCAGATATTGAGGAAAAGCGAAGGCCGGACAACCACGGGGATGGGCACACTGTCAGGATTGACAACAACCGGAATGACGAATCGTCAAGGGATTGACGAGGAAACGGGGTGGGCGCCCGTCAATTCGGAAGACTTTGCGAGTGGATCCGCGGGTCGACGCCCTTACGCTTGAGTTTTTCGACAAGGGTGGTGCGGTTCAGTTGAAGCAGCTGCGCTGCCTTGGTGGTCACTCCGTTGGCTTTACGCAGCGCCTCGACAATGAGATGCTTCTCGTACTGCTCAACTTCTCTGGACAGATTGATGCCGTCTTCGCTGAACCGAATAAACTGTTCTTTGATTTCGGGGGCTGCCGATTGCCGGTAAATCTTTTCCGGAAGATCGCCGCGCGAGAGCATTCCCTGTTTCTTGAGCACAACCAATCGCTCGACCATGTTTTCCAGTTCACGAATGTTGCCCGGCCAATCATAGCTGGTCAATAACCGCAACGCATCAGGCTCAACCCCTGATATGGCCGTATGCTTGGTCTGATTAAAGCGTGCCAGGAAATGATCGATCAAGAGCGGAATATCGCTGCGGCGTTCTCTGAGCGGAGGAATCACGATAGGAATCACGTGCAACCGATAGAAGAGGTCTTGGCGAAACCGCTTCTCTTCAACCAGTGTTTCCAGATCCTGGTTGGTTGCGGCCACAATGCGAACGTCGACCTGGATCGTCCGATTCCCGCCCACCCGTTCGAAGGCCCGCTCTTGCAGCACGCGAAGCAGTTTTACTTGGAGCGGCAGGGTCATCTCTCCAATCTCATCAAGAAAAATCGTGCCCCCGTTGGCCAATTCAAACCGGCCCATCCTGGTGTGTGTTGCTCCCGTAAACGCGCCCTTTTCGTGCCCGAAGAGTTCCGACTCGAGCAGATTCTCAGGGATTGCTCCGCAATTCACCGGGACCAGTGGGCGATCCCTTCTGAGACTGTTGAAATGGAGCATCCGGGCCACTAATTCTTTTCCGGTGCCGCTCTCGCCTTGAATCATGACCGTGCTGTCGCTATCCGCGACTTTCCGCACAAAATCCAGCACCTGCCTGATCGGCTCGCTGACCCCGATCAATTGTTCCAACTGATACTGGTCGCGCACCGTCTTCCGCAGCAAATGGTTCTCTTGCCGCAATCGGTAAAACTCCACCGCTTTTCGCACGATCACAACGACCGTCTCCGGATCGAACGGCTTGGTGACGAAATCGAATGCGCCGGACTTCATCGCGCGCACAGCCGTTTCGATGGTGCCGAAGCCCGTCATCATGATAGGAATGATTTTCGCGTCGATTCTGGCAAGGCGATCGATGACGGCAAGGCCGTCGGTGTCGGGGAGTTGCAAGTCGGTCAGAACGATTTGGACCGGCGCATTCTTGGCGGCTTGGATCCCCGCCTCTCCATCGGCGGCAATGGACACGGAGTAGCCTTCCTGCACGAGCGTCTCGTGCAGAATTTCCCGAATCCCTTCAATCCG
>JABMDH010000035.1:5425-14673 GCA_015904075.1 Nitrospira sp. | reverse complement strand
CGGCGGATTCGATGCGGATGTCTCCCACCGGAAGATGGCGAGTCTGTCCGCCGGGTGACACCACCGTACCGCTGGACGCAGGATCGGGCGATCCATCGCTTCGACGCAAGCGATAGACCATGAGTTCACTCTTGTCCGCCAATTGAATGCTGAACCAATCCCACCCGACCAGATCCTTGGCCAGATCAGCCGATCCGAACTCATGGTCCATCCAACTGGTCCCGGCCACCTCGAACTGTTCGTCACCGATCGACAGCGTACCGGTCGTCGCCAGTCTAGTGAACGAATAATAATGCGAGGCTTGTCCGTACTCCGCACCTTTGCGGCTGATACCGTCCTGTCCATGGATGGCCAGGGGCTTCGATGGCTGAAGAACCAGGGTCAGCGCGAAGGTCCCGGCACGCGCGAACAACGTCTGTGCGCCGCCCGGACCAGCCGGCATCTCAGCACGCCAATCGTCGATCCAGGCATGCAGACGGGACTCTTCCGCACCGGCCTTGCCTAAGCCGGCCCGGCTCAGCTTTTCAGAGAAATAGAAGCGTCGCCCCTCGACATCCGTCACGGCAAAGTGGGCGAAATACAGATGATTCACCGACCATTGCGATGGCTGCGTCTTCACCTCATCGGGTGGAATGGCCCGTCGAAAGAAGGTCAATTCATACCCGAAGGTCCGCCCGTTCTTCGCCTGAAGATGGCCCGTGTAATACCACCATTCGGTTCGATAGGCCGGATGCGATCCATGGTCTCTGGGAAACTCATACCGGTACCCTGCGGTCGCCGGCTTGAACGGCGTCGCAGGGGCATCGGCTCCAACGGCAGCGGAGTGAGTACCCGCCAGACATGCCACGAGCACCACGACGGCACAAACACCGACGAACAGGCTCCGCGCGAGCGGCAAAAACCGACTGCGTTGGGGAAACATTGTGCCTTGCATCTCGCACCGGTTATAGCACGGGAGCCATAACCGCACAAATCACCAGTGCCAGAGCGGCATTCGCGCACTCCTCCCGCACAGCCATGCGCCACCGGCTCCGTTGACAACTTTCACATCCCTCAGCTATCGTGAGCCATGCAGATTGATCACGAGCGTGAACCCACAGGCCGGGCTTCCTCCGGACGAGTCGAACCGTTTCCAATCCCCAATCGATTGCCGGTGTTTCCGTTACCCAATGTCGTCTTTTTCCCGAAGACCTATTTGCCGCTTCATATCTTCGAACCGCGTTACCGCCAAATGGTGGCCGACGCGGCGATGGGACACCGGTGCATCGCCATGGCCTTGCTCAAGGAAGGGTGGGAGACGGACTACTACGGAAATCCGGCGATTTATCCCACCCTGTGCGTCGGACGTATCATGAGCACGCAACCGCTGTCCGACGGCCGTTCGAACATCCTGCTCCAAGGGCTCGAACGCTGCGACATCCAGGAAGAGCATTTCGAGAAGCCCTATCGCGAAGCGACGATTCAGCTCAAGCCCCAGCCCCCGGAAGAGCGGCTTGCGCCGGGCGTTCGGCACGCATTGGTTGAACTGCTCAGCCGATACCTCCAAACGCGAGAGGGCAACACGGCCTGGCAGGGGTTCTTCCGTGACGACGTTAGCGACGACGTGCTGGTGAATACCCTCTCCACCTATCTGGAATGTACTCCGCTGGAAAAACAGTTCTTATTGGAAGCCGACGGATTGCTCCAGCGGGCGCGCCGCCTGAACGATCTGATTCAATTTATGCTGCACGACCGGCAAGGCGCGGGAGGATGGGAATAATGGATCGGGCCATCGCAATCGAGGTTAGCCGTCTGTGCAAAACGTACGAAGCCCACAAGGCCGTCGACGATCTGTCTTTCCAGGTCTATGCCGGTGAAATTTTCGGCTTGCTGGGCCCCAACGGCGCGGGAAAAAGCACCACGCTTCGCACACTCATCACGCTGTTGCATCCGACATCCGGTACCGCCAGCGTCTTCGGACACGATACGGTGCGTGAAGCGGATACGGTCCGCATGCTGATCGGGTATGTGCCACAGGAACGGGCGATCGACCGGTTTCTCACAGGCCGTGAACACCTCCAGCTGCTCGGCGCGCTCTACCATCTGACCAAGGAGGAAGCGGCCAAGCGCATCGCCGAGTTATTGAAGCTGGTCGAATTGGAAAGCCACGCGGACCGGCCGGCCAAGACCTATTCAGGCGGCATGAAGCGTAAGCTCGATATTGCCTGCGGCTTGCTGCCCAACCCGAAAGTGTTGTTTCTCGACGAACCGACGCTCGGGCTCGACGTTCAAAGCCGGCTCAGGATTTGGGAATACGTACGGATGCTGAAGGCGCGCGGCATGACAATCGTCATGACGACCAACTACCTGGATGAAGCAGATCAACTGTGCGACCGGTTGGCCATCATCGATGGCGGCAAGATCAAGACCCTCGGCGCACCGGCCGAACTCAAGATTGCGCTCGGCGGCGACATCGTCTCGCTGACTCTCAAAGAAACGGATCGCATGGCAAGCTTGGAGTCGGCGTTGAAAAACCAGCCTGCAATTAAGGCCGTGCGGCTTACGGAAAAAGGGCTCGACATTCGGGTTGAGTCGCCGGAGAAAGCGTTGCCTGCAATTTTAGAATCGGCCAATCGGCTGGGGTGTAGCATCGAGTTCATTCAATACAATCGCCCGCGGCTGGATGACGTCTTCATCGCCCATACAGGCCGCCGCATTCAAGACGACATCCCAAAGGAGGAATAACCGTCAGGCGTCACACGGCATGCGGATGCCCCTGGAAGACTCAACGCTCCAGGGCCCTTGCGTCGCGTTTCACGCTTTACGCTGTACATCATGAAAGACTATCAGCAGGAAATCGGTGCTTTGACGATGCGGTGGGTCAAACGGCTAAGCCGCGAGAAATTCAGCATGCTCTTCACGCTGGTACAGCCGATGCTGTTTTGGCTGATCTTCTTCGGTAATCTGTTTCAGCGGGCCGCGGATTCGCAGGTGACCCAGGCGCCGAACTACATCAGCTTTCTGGCCGCCGGGGTCGTCGTCATGACTGTGCTCAACAACGGGTTGGCCGGCGGCGTGGATCTGCTGTTCGACAAAGAAAACGGCTTCCTCGAACGCCTGATGTCGACGCCGATCCATCGTAGCTCCGTCATTTTGAGCCGGTTTATTTTCGTCATGACGATCACGTCGCTGCAAGTGCTCGTGATCCTCGGCGTCGCGTTCCTCTTCGGCGTCCACCCGGCCACCGGCTTGCTCGGGATTGCGACGATTCTTCTGATCGGCATGATGTTCGGCGTCGGATTGACCGCCATTTCGATGGCCATGGCCTTTTCCGTGAAAAGCCACGGCGATTTCTTCTCCGTGCTGGGGTTCTTGTCCCTGCCGATGATCTTCTTAAGCTCAGCGCTCGTACCGCTGGCGGCCATGCCGGGATGGATGAGTTTTCTCGCCCAGTTCAATCCTATGACATGGGCCATCGATGCAGTGCGGCCGTTGATTCTCTCCGGATGGAGCGAGGCCTTGCCGCATGTCGGTATGGTGGTACTGGTGATGCTGGCCTTCGATGCGCTGTGCCTGTACGGCGGAGCGAAAGCCTTCCGCCGGGCCATGGGCTGACAGTCACGACGTGAACGTCGTGCGGTTGCGAGAGACGAAGAAAAGTGATGGTTATTCCTGAAAACCAGATTCGCGCGCTCATTCGCCTGCTCTCCGATGAGGACGACCGGATCGTCCGCACGATCAGCGGAAAACTGATTACAATCGGGCCTGCCGCGGTGCCACTCCTGCAAGAGGCTGAAATCGAACAGCCGGAGATGGCCGATCGGATCGCATCCGTCCTCGAAGAAATCCGCTGGGGCAAGCTGGAAGAAGACCTGGTCGAACTGGCGGCGCTTCCGGACAAGGCCATGAGCCTTGAAACCGGGGCGTTCTTGATCGCCCGCCACGCCTTTGCGGCCCTGGACGTATCCCGCTATCAAGAACGGCTGGATACCATGGCGCAGGAAGTGCGCGCCCGAATCGGCCTTCGCGCGTCCGGGGAAGAAACTGTCAACGCTCTCAATCGCTACGTGTTTGCCGAACAGGGATTCAAAGGCAACACCAAGAACTATTATGAACTGGAAAACAGCTACCTCAATTGTGTCATCGACCGTCGAGTCGGCATTCCGATCAGCCTCTCAGTAGTCTATCTGCTCATCGGACAGCGCCTGGGGCTCCCGCTGTTCGGCATTGGAATGCCCGGGCATTTCCTGGTGAAATACGAATCCGATCGTTACAAAATTTTCATTGATTGCTTCAACGGCGGCGCGCTGTTGACTGAAAAAAACTGCGCACGGTTTTTGACAGAAGCCGGATACGGGTTCGACGACAAGTATCTGCAACCCAGCCCGGTCCGCGCGATCCTGTCCCGCATGGTGAAAAATCTGCTGTCGATTTACACGAAGCTGGATGAGCCGGTTAAAACATCCCGCCTGACTAAATTCATCGACGTCCTTGGCGGAGAGCCCCGCGAAGAAGGGCTATAGCAGGACACTGAAAAAGTCCGCCAGCGGCGTTCCCTGCCTTCGCCGAAGCGCTTCGCGCAGGCAGGTCGCATCGCTCAGAGGCTCAACGTACGGCACGGAGTACGATTTACCTCTTCGCTCGCTGCGGCCTAGCTGAACGGCCATTTTGAGCATCCTGTCTGATGAGTTAGTGTTATCTTGATTATCAATGCTATGGTGGCCACAGAAGCCAGAACGAGCTTTTCTGCAATCTGCTAGCCCTACAGCTCGACCGTCAGCAAATCCCTCCCCTTCCTGATTTTTCCCTGATACCGTTCTCCCGCTTGAGCCTTCACATCGTACTGGTCTGCAATCGGATAGAAATGCGACAGGATGAGTTGGCCGACGGCTGCCTCTTGAGCTACCTGTCCGCACTGTCCGGCATGCAGATGGACAGGGCCCGGTTGATTGGCCGGAAACGAACAGTCAAGAACGGCAAGGTCAGCATCTTCGCAGAGACGCACGAGGCTGGTGCAATATTGTGAGTCTCCTGAATAGACGAGCGCCTTTCCACCATACTCCAGCCTGTACCCTAAACAATGCAAGCGGGGGCTGTGGGTTACTTTTCTCGGAAGAACTTTCGTCCCGCCGATCCAGAATGGGCGGTCATCAACTTCCTTCAACGTCACGCCGAATGGCGCATGGTTGAAGCCCGGAAGCGTCGCAAACAGGGTCTTGAAGAGGTTTCTGGTTCCGGGCGGGCCGATGACGGTGAGCGGCGGCCGTTTCCCGCCTTGATACTTGGTAAAGATCATCGCGTCAAAGAAAAACGTGATGAAATCTGAAAAATGGTCTGCGTGAAAATGGGAGATCAGAATATGCGTGATCCGATGGCGGTCTACGCCGGTCTTGATCAGGTTCATCAATGTACGCGGACCGAAGTCCAGCAGAAGCGCCTGATCGGTCTGCACCAGATAGCCGGCGGCAGCACGAGTGGGGTGGACATTGGTGCCGGATCCGAGAATCGTCAGACGCATATCTTCAGCCAGGCTAAGGTTGAGGTCGAGGGGCCTGTCAGCAATGAGGTTGTTCACCTTAACCTAAGCCTTAACCTCCTCTCGAAAGCTGTCTCGAAGCCGTAGCAGTACCCTGCCTGCCTGCTCCACTTCTTGAGGGCTCAAGGCTCGCTCGAAAAATGGTCGGATGAATCCGACATGCGCCGTGAATGTCTTCAGAAAGAGCGCATCACCTTTTGCAGTCAACGAGATCTTCGTATAGCGGCGGTCCCCGCGTATCGTCTCCCGCCTGATCAGCCCCTTCGACACCAGGCGATTCAGCACTCCGGTCAGCGTGCCTTTGGTCACAAGCGTTTGCTCCGATAAATCGGAACAGGTCATGCCGTCGGTATCGCCCAGCGTAACAAGCACATCGAATTGAGACGGGGTCAACCTCATGGATTTGATGTGCCGGCTGCCTGTACGCCAGAAGGCCAGATAGGCCTCGACCAAAGGCCGAACGAGCTTGAGGTAGGGATCATCCTTTAGATGGGGCAATTCCATGACCGGAGAATAGTGGGAAGCAGATGAATCGTCAAGGCAGAGCGCTTCCTGGCTCTGAGCCCGTCGGAGGGCCTGCCCTGAGCTTGTCGAAGGGTTCGTTGACGGCTGATCGATCGAGCCCGTAAGATCCTGTTCCCATGGCGAACCATCGCGAGCAGGGGCAGGTCTATCCAACGGCGATCGTCATTCTAGTCGGGCTTATCGTGGCCGCGGTGTGGATTTGGAAACGGCTGCCTGCAGAAACCCAAGACTATGCCATCGATCAGGCTCTGCCTGTCGCAGCCGGAGGAGTGGCCGTTGCGGCAATGATCCTGGCCATGATTGTGAAGATCCGACGGCGGGCGGCGACGCGGCGGGAACGGAATCGGCTTATTGGAGCCTTCCAGCGTGAAACGGCGCAGGACAAGAAGTTGGACCTGTCATTTGCCCTCATCGAATGCAATGCCTACCGGCTTGACGGACTTGAAGAGATCGCACCGGCCTTGAAAGATATTTGGGTCATGACACTTGGCCAAGCCGTGGAGGACAAGCAACACCGTATCAGAGGCATGGCAGCCAGTCATCTGGGTGTCTTGCGGGATCAGTCGGTGGCGCCACTCCTGGTGAAAGCACTGAAAGACGACCATGCCTACGTGCGCGCCTGCGCGGCGTTGGGATTGGGAAGACTGCGGGCAACGGATGCGCGGGATCGACTGGCACAGGTTGCAGAGGAGGACGGGGATCAAACAGTGAGGGGCCGGGCACGGGAAGCGCTGGAACAAATGCGTAACTGAATAGGCGGTCCCGTTAAGCGGTGTGGAACGAGGCAAAATTTCCGGTAGAGTGGCTCGCTCAGACAAGCTCCGACGGAGGATCGCACGCGGTCAGGCCATGATACTCTCTGACGCACGCTTCTGCCGTCAGCCAGGCTGTTCTCTCGCCCCTCCCGAATCGAATAGAAAAAGTATGGCATGGGATTAGTTACCCCAGATTAATGGATGATATGAACGGCATACAAGCCATTTAGATAGGGAGCACCGCGTGGAACCATCAATTGAGCCCTTCCTGACAAACGACATCCCCGGCATCGGTGGACAGATCCGCACGACGCCGGAAGACTTTCAGGTGGAAGAGCGCCCGCTCTATCTCCCCTGCGGGGAAGGGGAGCATCTCTATGTAAAGATCACCAAGCGGGGACTGTCGACGCCTGACCTCGTCCGCCGCCTTTCATCGACGCTCGGCGTGAAGGCGCAGGCCATCGGCGTGGCAGGATTGAAAGACGCCCGAGCCGTCACCACTCAGATGGTTTCACTGCAAGGAGTCACACCGCAGCAGGTATCACAGCTGAAGCTCGATGAGCAGCTGTTGACGATTGAAGTCCTGGCTCGCCATCGCAATCGATTACGAACCGGCCATCACGCCGGAAACCGCTTTCGCCTGGTTATCCGTAACGTTGCTGCCCAGGCAGCTGAGGCGGTACCCGCTATTCTCGATCGACTCAGTACGCGCGGGGTGCCCAACTCTCGGGCAGGTCGGCATGCACCATGTGGCGCAGCTTGTCGACATCGACTTCCTCGACGTCCTGGGTGCGGGACGGCCATGCGCCCTGCTGGATGCAGACGATGCAGCGCAGGATTTCGACGACGCCCTGCAGCATCAGCGCGGCGCCGGACAGCGGGATGATGAACTTGAACGGGTAGATCGGCGGCCCGTCGGAAGTGACCGACGAGTGCTCGCGGATGGCCAGCGAATCGTTGAAGAAGTCCCATCCGGCCCAGCACAGCGCCAGCACGCCCGGAATGAAGAACACGAAGTAGAGGATGAGATCGAGGATGGCCTGGGTGCGCGGCTCGAAGAAGCCGTACAGCACGTCGCCGCGCACATGGCCGGCGGTGGCCAGCGTGTAGGCGCCGGCCATCATGAACAGGGTTCCGTACAGCATGTAGGTGGCGTCGAACCCGAAAAAGTTGGAGTTTTCCTCAAAACTGAATCGAACGTAGTTAAACTTTCCCTCTGCAAATATAGACATATGTCTCGTGAAGTAGTACCTGAGGCCGACAAGAGCGTTCAGGCCAAATTTCGTGCTCGATTGGGAACTGTCGCCCTGGGTGATCGAAGGATCGTTGATTCGAGCCATGAATATACCGGGACCGAAACCGATATACGGCTGAAGCCTAGTTCCCGGATAGCGAAACATCAAATTGAGAGGCGCAATTGTCAGCACTCGAAAATGCACACCGGGAAGCTCGATAGTCCCGACGGGACCCGAAGGCCCACTGAATGTGATCGGTTGCTGCTTGATATGCGGGGTGGTGTTGTAGACTTCCGCTTCGAGACCCAACCATGGAACGGCTCTGAAGTAGTGCCCAACCTTGCCTCCAAAGAGAATCGACTCATCAAGAGATTGTGCGGAGATTCTCGCTCCAGGAACAACCAACTGGCCAGTCAGGTCCCCCTCACCCAGACTCTTCCCCGCTACTGACGGCAACGTCACACCAAATTGTCCAGCGATGTAGGTTTCAGCATACGAGCGGGGGACATTCGAAGTGGCGACACATGCCACAACGGCCACCGATATTCCAAACCACCGAATGGCTATTGATATCATATTCATTACGAACCCTCTCACATCCTACAGATTTCTGTTCCTGCTTCGATGCTAACTCTTGGGATCATTCTGACAAAGTCATTTCTCAATTCATGAGAATGGGCAAGCCACATGCCACCTTCCGGATTTATGAGTGCGTGCGTGGAATCGCGCACTTGACAGAATGGCGGGGCTCGTTCCATTCGTTGACAGACGATCAAGGCCTTCCTATAATTTGCTCCGCCCAATCGGCTATCGTCCATCGTTTCCCTCCAACCCCATGGGATTTTCCAACATGCAGGCAGTCAACAATATTGGTGTGATTGGGGCCGGAGCCTGGGGGACCGCGCTGGCCAAACATTTGGCCGAAAAGGGGATGACGGTCAGGCTCTGGGCCTATGAACATGATGTGGCACAGGCCATCAATGCCAAGCACGAAAACCCGATGTTTCTTCCCGGTGTGACGCTGCCGCGGACGCTCGTCGCAACATCATCGATCGCCGATGCGGTTGACGGCTGCCAGGGCCTCCTATTCGTTGTCCCCTCACATGTAACCAGATCGGTACTCACGGCACTCGCGCCTTTTTTGGCCAAGCCCATTCCCCTGATCAGCGCGACAAAAGGTATTGAAGAGGAAACCGCCAAGCTCATGACGCAAGTGAT
>JABMDH010000035.1:0-5325 GCA_015904075.1 Nitrospira sp. | reverse complement strand
CTACTTCGGCCCCCAACGGCAGGGCAAAAGCGGCGATAATTATCAGATCGGCGCCGCCTTGCTGACCGATCCGCGACGGCGCGAGAAAATGGGCCGGGCCAAACGCATCTGGTATCTGAATACGTACCAATCGTTCCTCTTCAACCGCATGTTGGCCCGGCGCATCGACCGTATCGATCGTGTGCTGGCCGGCGATTGGGCGATGAAGTCGGATAACGGCGCCTGTTTTCAAGTCGAGGACGCCGGTCAAGAGCAGCCTCGTGCCGATCGTTTTGAAATCAGCCCGACGGGAATCCTCTTCGGTTCACGGGTATCATGGGCCGATGGCGAACCGGGCACGATTGAAGAGGCGGTCATTGTAGAAGCGGGAACAACACGAGATGCCCTGGTCGCAGCAGGAAAGGCCTGCGGCTTCCGCGGCGAACGCCGCACGTTACGGGTCCCATTGACGGAGCTGGAATGGTCACTGAATAGTTCCATCCTCTCGCTGACCTTCTCGCTGCCGCCCGGCGCCTACGCCACAAGCGTATTGCGCGAAGTGATGAAAACCATCTGAACCGGCACCATCACTCATGCCGCGATGTACCATGTCCCTGCCGTCCGGATGTCCGACACCCGCATGCCAGCTCCAGGCCAGGGGATATCGCACTCACTCCGTTCCTCTCGATGCATTCATGAAATCGGATGGTTCAGCGAAAGGCCTGACACTGGCGCTGGATTAGCTGCCGTCATTCGTAGACGCGAAGGGACAAGCGGAAGCCCTCACATACTTGCGATTGACGCGCTTATTTATTCCGCATGAGAAACGCTCCATAGAAGCCCGCAATCGCGATCGTAACCAGTTCGATGGTCAGGAGCATACGGCTCACGACAGCCTCAGCAGTCGGGGGAGAGAGAATGAATGAGAGCCCGAGAAACTCCGGTTGCTGATCGGGCGGAGTTTCCCAGGGAGGACACAGCACAGCGAGGATCAGGGCAGCAACCATTCCATACAACACCGTGATGTTTATCTGCTCCGGTGTTCCGGCATCGGGGCGGGACCCTGACGCTTCACCACCTTTCGTATCGAGCCGCCGGCCACAGTACGTACAGAAACGATTGATTTCAGGTTGTGAACAACGACATGAGGGACAGGTTTGCATGCAGCACTATACCCAGGATCGGTAGCCGCAGCAAATACCGTCATATGTGTATGCGCGTCTACTACGGCGAGGTGCGAAGCGAGAGGGCAGCACGTTTCTGACGGACCGACAGATATCGCCTAGAAGTGATAATTGAGACCTCCCGTAGCGAAGTGCACTTGGTAGTCTGTCTCAAGTCCGGCAGCGCCGCTGTTGTTCGGATCAAACGTAAAACTGGCCTTGTTGTATTTCCATTCGGCGAATACGCTGATATGTCTGGTGAAATAGTATTCCAGTCCGGCTTTGGCATTCAGACCTACCGATGTCGAGCTTTGTGTTCCTTCAAACCCCGCTACGGTGGTATTGATTCGAGCGAAGAACACTCCCAGACCTATCCCGGCATAGGGCTGAAGCTTTGTTTTGTGATAGCGTACCATCACATTTACCGGTGCCCACGTGATAACACGAAAATGGTCGCCTGTAATAACTGCCTCGATGCTACCACCGGAGACCGGGCTTCCCTGAAAGGTAGCACCAGGCTGGATCGTTATTCGGGTACTTTGCTGCTTGATATGGGGCGTCGTATAGAATGCTTCCGTTTCAACACCGAACCAATGAGCGCGAGGAAAATAGTACCCCAGTCGCAGGCCGCCAAGGATGGAACGAGACAGGTCGCGATCAGACATGGTACCGGCAGGAGAAAAATCCGTCAGTTCAACACTTGTAAGTCGATTCCCCGTGAGAGTAGTCCCGATTTGACCGCCGATGTAGGCTTCTGAGTACGCCTTGGGAACCCCCAGAACCATGGAAGCCAGAAGCAACGCTGCCACGATTACTCCAACTGTGCCCCCTACTCTATCTCGTTGCATCATCTGAATTAATCTCCTGCTATCAACACACACGCCGTAATTCATGTTATGGCCCAACCCGGATTTGACAAAGGTATTTCTCACATTCTGAGGATGAGCAAGCCACATGCCACCGCGTGGATGCAGACCTGTGCGATTCACATCGCACAGGTACAGAATCCAGAGGCTCGTTCCATTCGTTGACAGACGATCGGGGCCTTCCTATAATCCGCTCCGCCCTATTGACTATCGTCCATCGTCGCCCTCCAACCCATGGGACTTTCCAGCATGCAGACAGTCAGCACTATGGGTGTGATTGGAGCCGGAGCCTGGGGCACGGCGTTGGCGAAACATCTGGCCGAGAAGGGGGTAATGGTCAGGCTCTGGGCCTACGAACCCGACGTAGCGCAGGCCATCAATGCCAGACACGAAAACTCGATGTTTCTTCCCGGCGTCGCATTACCGAAGACGCTCGTCGCGACATCTTCGATCGCCGATGCGATTGAAGGCTGCCAGGGCCTCCTATTCGTCGTTCCCTCGCATGTCACCCGATTGGTACTCACGGCGCTCGCGCCGTATCTCTCCGAACCCATTCCATTGATTAGTGCGACGAAAGGGATCGAAGAGGAGACCGCCAAACTGATGACACAAGTGATGGATGACGTGCTTCCCCTTCCGATGCGGCCCATGCTCATGGCCTTATCGGGTCCAAGCTTCGCCGCGGAACTCAGCGCAGGGAAACCGACGGCGCTCTGTCTGGCCGGGCGCGAGCCGGTCCTTGTGCAACAGTTTCAGCACACGCTCATGACCCCGGATTTTCGCGTGTATGCCGATACCGATGTCATCGGCGTCCAGCTCGGCGGAGCCCTGAAGAACGTCATGGCGCTGGCGGCCGGAGTGGTCGACGGATTGGAACTTGGACTGAATGCGCGCGCGGCGCTGATCACCAGAGGATTGGCCGAGATCGTTCGCTTGGGCGCGGCAATGGGAGCCGACCCGCAGACATTCTATGGACTCTCCGGCATCGGCGATCTGGTGCTGACCTGCACGGGAACGCTCAGCCGGAACTATACCGTGGGCATCCGGCTCGGCAAAGGCGAACCGTTGGATACAATCATGGGCGGGATGCATGCAGTCGCGGAAGGCGTGCGGACGGCGCGCGCGGCCTTAATGTTGGCGCGGCGGCACAATGTCGATATGCCCATTACGCAGGAGATCAATGCCGTGTTGTTCAACCAGAAACCCTGCCGGAAAGCTGTCCGCGATTTGATGGCGCGTGACGCCAAACCTGAAAAAGGATCAGCATGAGCCCTGAAAAACTTGAACAGTTGGTACGACAGATCCGTCAAGGACGAGTCAGCGTGGACCAGGCACTTCAGCGCCTGCGAGCCCTCCCCTTTGAAGACCTCGGCTTTGCCTCGCTCGATCACCACCGGTCTCTGCGCCAGGGGTTTCCTGAAGTCGTGCTCTGTGAAGGCAAGACGACTGCCCAGGTAGTGGCCATTGCCCGATCCTTTATCAAAAAACGAGGCCCCTTTCTCGCCACACGCGCGGAGCCGGCGGTCGCACGCGCCATCTGCCGTCTGGACCGGCGAGCCCGCTACCATGCCGACGCGCGTATCGTCGCCATCGCTCCGCCTTCACAGAAGCGGCAGGGTCATGTCCTGGTGGTGACTGCAGGCACCGCAGACGTGCCGGTGGCCGAAGAGGCCCGCATCACGGCTGAAATCATGGGCAGCCACGTTGAGCGGCTGTATGACGTCGGAGTGGCGGGGGCAGGCACCGCAGACGTGCCGGTGGCCGAAGAGGCCCGCATCACGGCTGAAATCATGGGCAGCCACGTTGAGCGGCTGTATGACGTCGGAGTGGCGGGGCTCCACCGATTGTTGGGGAAAAAAGAGCGTCTGTTCGATGCCCGGGTCATCATCGTTGCCGCAGGGATGGATGGGGTACTTCCCAGCGTGGTGGGAGGCCTGGTGGAATGCCCGGTGGTTGCGGTCCCAACCAGCCGCGGGTACGGCGCCAGTTTCGGCGGATTGGCTGC
This sequence comes from Nitrospira sp., assembly GCA_015904075.1. Next base: position 1,312 of record JABMDH010000035.1, on the reverse strand, counting down.
CCTGCTGACGATGCTGAATTCTTGCGCGGCGGGGGTCGGCGTGATGAATATCGACAATGGATTCGGAGCCGGCTGTCTCGCGCACCGGATCAATACGTTAGGCCTGAACAGTAAGAGGTGACGGGAACGCAGGCGCGTGCTGTCCCCTGACGCCTCACCTCTTCATCCCCGCGATTGGTTATTTGACTTCCAGCACACCCCGCTTCGGCCACGAGACCATCATCGTGCGAAGGCCCTTGTCTCCATCCTTCAGCAACTTCATCCGCACTTCGTAGGAATATGTGCCGGATCCGGCGAGCTGTTTGCGATGATCTTGCCCGTCCCAGGAGAGTTCGATGGAAAGCTTGGGCCGTTCCGCAACGCCGGCAACAGGATGCACTTCCACGGACCGGCGGTGAGAGAGAAAGCGAAGGGAGGTCTTCGACGGAGAACTGATCAGCGACGTAACCTCAAGAACCGTGGCTCCATCCAATTCTTTAGGCAATTGGGCACTAATGGCGAACTGAAGCGATCCGTTTCCCGGTGTGTACGGGCTCGGGACCACATTCACGTCGAGAATCTTCAACTCCGGCTCAGGCCTGGGCACTCGAGGCTGTTTATTCTTCGCCCACCCGTCATCCGGAAGCACCAACGGAAAACATAGACCGACAAGTAGTCCGACGAGGAGGGACGTTCTTCGCAGACCCGTTCGAACTCGCGTTGAAACCGACGAGCACGTACTCATAAGAATGTCGAGAAAGGGATCGTAGAGAGGCCGGCGCACCGACTGAGTTGCATTGCACAGGGGATAGCATAGCCACTACAGACTGTCAATGCGCCGTCGGCATGGATTTGCCGTTGACCGACACCTTGGGTAAGATGGGCGCTATTCAACGGAGGATCGAGTGGGACGGCATCTGCATTTTGACTGTTTCTCTGGTATCAGCGGGGACATGGTGCTGGGCGCGCTGGTGAATGCCGGCTTGCCATGGGCACAATTGATCAGCGGACTCAAACGCCTCAAGCTGAACGGCTACCGATTGCGTCAGCGCGAAGTCCGGCGCGGCGCGCTCCATGCCACGAAGGTGGATGTCGTCATCCAACACGGGTTTCAACGTCCCCTCAGCTTATCCCGCATTCGGCAAATTCTGGCTGCCAGTACCCTGCCTGCCCCTGTGAAAACACAAAGCCGTGCCGTCTTTGATCGGCTGGCTGAGGCGGAAGGTCTGGCCCATCGGGTTGCAACGCGCGATGTGCATTTCCATGAAGTCGGCGTGATGGATTCCTTTATCGATGTGGTCGGCGGTATCCTGGGTTGCCATCTTTTGAACGT
>JABMDH010000034.1:47139-48871 GCA_015904075.1 Nitrospira sp. | reverse complement strand
AGTCGCTGGTACAGCAAGTTTTGGATGCGCTCGAAGAGGCGAAGGTGGAGTCTCAGAAAGTCCGCAAGTATCTGCCTGATTTCCTCAAGAAGTTGCGCGAGGATCTTGGTAATGAATTGAGGGGCGAGCGTGAACGGACCCCACAGGCGTCCCCTGCCGGACAACCGGAAGCTCTAGCCGACTCTCCTTCGACCACGGTGAATGGTGCAGTGTTGGCTTATCGAGCCGTCAGTCTGATGGCGGTATCCCTCTCAATCAGAACATAGTCGCAGGATACTCATCCTGCTAGAGCAAGAAGCGTCAGCCTTCGGGTTGGCGTTAAGCGAGACACGGCGAGGCCTGGTGATCCCGGGCCCCGCCGTTGTCGTTTTCGCGCTTGTGCGGGCTTAGTTATTCCACAGCCGCTGATACCACTTCTTGCCCTCGACTGTCGGCACAGCAGCGATGTTCATCGTTTTGCGGATCTCGCCGATATTCCAACCGGTCAACGTAGCCAGCGTCTGCGCTTCCTTCTCATAGCGCTCACGGAGCTGTTGCCGATAAACCGTTGCGGCCGGGCATTCGTCCGTGCCGGTCCAGGGATGGCGGAGGATATAACGGGCCTGGAAGTTGGACCGATCCGAAGTTTCCTGGAACATCAGGTCTTCGGGAAAGTGCGCCGCGTCATAACGGACGTGTAGTCTGGTGAGGAAGACATTCTGCGCCATCGGCATTCCTTTGCCGATTCGTCCATTGGTTTCCTGCCAGAATACACCCAGGCTGCGCAGTTCTTCCGTCGAGAGGGGATTCGCCGCACAGGGGTCGCACCAGTTCATGTCCCAGGCATATTCCAGGAAGACACCGCGCTCGCTCTCGCGCTTCACGTGTTGCGTAAACAAATCTTTATAGAAGTCCCCGAATCTGTCCTTCACATAGACCGGAATCTCCTGGGCCTCCGGTAGGCGAATGGTTCGATAGTTTGTTGTCTCGACGCGATCCTGTTTTGTCAGGAAGTAAATGAAGAGCTCCTGCGCTCCGTCGGCATTCACGGTGCCGAGCCGGATAGGGAGCATGAACTTGGGCGATTCAAAGGCAATCTGGAGTGGACGTAAATGGCTCAGGCCCAGTTTTGCCTGTTCGCCAAGGTTGATCTTCGCCACAAAGAAGTTCATGGATTGCTTTAGATAGCTTTGTAAAATACCTGATACCCCATTGGGAATCTTATAACCATTCTCGCTCAGCCAGACTTCAAGACCGTTACTCTCCTTGGCCGAAAGAATCAGGATGTCGTACTCGCCGACAGTGTACTGGGCTTCAATCGTGACTCCCAGAGCACGGTCCCGTTCCCGTTTTACCTCGGCTGACGCCGGAGCCATATTTTTCAAGGCGCCCATCCTATCCTCAAACAGCTCATAACGCCGACAAGGGTTTTCGTCGAAGTATTCAACCAATCGTGGCGCCGAATAATCGGCCAGATGCTTGAGGACTGCCGCCTCGCCGATATGGATCTGTTCTTTTTTCAGGATCGTCGGCACCGGCACAACCATTGCAAATTCTTTGACATCCCCCTTGAAGTCATTGGCCATCGTGATGACGGTCTTGTTGTCATGCCGTGCGATGGTTACCTCGGAAGCTTTATTGAAAAGTTTTGTATCGGCCTTGGCCACATAGAAACCGCAGAAAGCCGATGCGTCGCCGTTCCAGGCGAGCAGGCCGATGAGCAGTGTGAATGCTGTCGCAATAATACGTTTCA
>JABMDH010000034.1:37221-47039 GCA_015904075.1 Nitrospira sp. | reverse complement strand
GCTCACGATCCTCAACGCGATGCTGAAGCATCGGACACCCTGGCGAGTGGTGGAGGCCCACCATGCTTAACTCGCAAGACAGTTGCTGACACTGATCCCTGCGACCGGGGCTAATCAGAACCCGACTTCGGTCGGAGGAACGGCTCCTAAAAGCATCCGGATCTCACCCAATGGCTCATTTCTCTATGTAGCCAATAGCGGTTCCAATACCGTCACCGCATTTCAGATCGAAACGAACGGGCTTCTCACGCAAGTCCCGCCGACAGCAGGCAACCTCAATCCCATCTCGGTTGGAGGGACGGCTCCAAACGGAATCATCGTCTCACCCAATGGACAATTTCTCTACACGGCGAACGGCGGGGGGAATGTGACGACGTTCACGATCGGCGGTGGTGGCCTGTTGACCCTTGTGCCTCCGTCATCAGGCAATCTCAACCCTGTCCCGGCAGGAACAAACCCTGTGGCAGCGACACTCTCGCCCGATGGGCAAGTGCTGTTTGTGGCAAACGGCGGAGGAAGGGTGTCGTCTTATACCATTACCACTGCGACCGGCTTGTTGGTCCCGGTGAATCCACTATTGGGCAACCCATTTCCCACCGGGACGAGCCCGTCAAGTATCGCAACACCAGGCCGTCCTTAGTCCCTCGTCGGGCAACGACTGAACAACACCTGTTTCTTGGCAGACCTTGCCTATGATGTTATAAGCAAGACGATGGTTCTTATGCCGACTACACCCTGCAGAGGATACCGATGAACACAAGAATGTGGTCATGGATTGCGCTACCGTTCGCCTTATTTCTTAGCGGTTGTCCGGGTGGCGGTGGCGATGGTGGACTTGGGGGGAGGAACAGTACCAATCGCGTATGTAGTAAGCTCTGGGCCTAACGAGGTGCAAGCCTATACGATCAGCACGACCGGAGCATTGACAGCCATAGGCTCTCCGGTCGCATTGGGAGCTGTACCAACTGCCGTTGTTGTATCGTCCAATGGTTCTTTTGCCTATATCACATTGAATCAAGCTACGGACAATGTGCTCGCGTTCACAGTCAATACCGCCACAGGCACATTAACCCCTGTGAGCGGATCACCATTCGATGCAGGGGCCAGTCCTACGGCTGCAACGGTGTCGCCGAATAGACAGTTTCTTTTTGTGACAAGCAGCAACGGAACTGTTTCTAGTTACACAATCAATGGAGCGACGGGGGCATTAACTTCCGTCGGAGCTGTGGCAGCAGGGACATCGCCAAGCGGGGTGGCCGTATCGCCGGACGGATCGTTCCTCTATGTGAGCAATCAAGGGTCGAACAATGTGTCGGCGTATGAGATTACAGCAGGAACTGGTGCATTGACACCGCTAGTTGGTTTAGGGAATCCGTTTCTAGCAGGAGCAAGTCCCAGTGGGGTAACCGTATCGCCGAACGGATCGTTCCTCTATGTCAGTAACCAAGGGGCGAACACTGTATCGGCGTATGCGATCAATGGAGCCAATGGCTCATTAACTGAAATTCTCGGGCTGCAACCGTCACCCTATTTTGCAGGAGCAAATCCCAGTGGGGTGACCGTATCGCCAAACGGATCGTTCCTCTATGTGAGCAATCAAGGGTCGAACAATGTATCGGCGTATGCGATCAATCCGGGAACAGGAGTATTGCATTCAGTCGGAGCGACTGTAGCAGCAGGGACAGCACCAAGCGGCATTACGGTCGAACCCAATGGCCAATTTGTATACGTGTCAAATAGTGGTGGCGGTGTCTCCGGCTATCAAATTACAGCCGGCAGCGGTGTGCTGGTTTCCCTCGGCGCAGCATTTCCAGCTGGGACTTCTCCGGTAGGAATTGCCACGCCAGGCAGACCGTAACTGAGCAATACTGTTCAGCCGATAGTCTCCCTCCCAGCGGCATGGTACGATTCCGTGCCCTGCCGCTCGCTGTCTTTCATCCTCTCATTGCGGACTAGTTCCAATCCCACATCTGAATGCCTCGCGCTCGCGCGCACGCTCGCGACCCGATCGATGGCTATTGCGCGGTCAGGCGGAAATCATCGCAGAGAACTGAGTGCGGTGCTCTGGAGAAACGGGAGTAGTGTGTCAGGATACTGCTCCGCTGCCTGGGCATATCCTGCTTGAGCGGCAGAAAAGAAGGCCGATCGACGCACTTCTGGCACTCCCAGCAACGCTCCCATTGAGTTTAGGTACTCGCCCAGACCTGCGGACATATCCTGTTCAATATTATGGCGATTGATCGTGGCAAATGCGGTGGCTTTGAAACCCGGCGTAATCTGGCCATCTTCATTCCACCAGGCAGCTCCGGAGGTCGTACCAGTCACATTGGACGTGGTATCGGTAATTTGATTCACGGTCCCTTTGAGGGTACAGCCCGTCGATTGCAATAGGGCCAGAACAGCTACGGTCATCAACCAGGAAAAGCGGGTATTCATGAAATTGCCTCCTTCATGACAGGGATGGGACTTCTACTCAGGTAGGAACTATAGCATAGACATTCTAAAGGTTAGCAGGTTCGGTGCCGATAGGACATCTAACGGCACGACCGTACTCATTAGTTTATCCGTTGAGGAGACGCCCTATGCCAATCCAAGCCCTGAGCCATATCGATCCCAAGCAGTGTTATTGCCCCCCATCAACCGATACCGTAGGGACTCAACGGCAGAATACTCAGGTGAGCGGAGTCGCGATTTCCAATGATCTCTCCGGGCGACTCAGTGTCACAACTGCGGAAGGGGATACGATTACCCTGACGGCGGACCTTGAATATGATTTCCGTGCCGTGAATTACTCATCGCAGGTTACCGGTGGGGGTTCCACAGTCAATCTTGAAGCGATGTACGCTGAGTCAACTCTGAAGAAGGAATTTGGCGTGACAGTTGATGGGGACTTGAACAAACAGGAATTAAAGGATCTTGAAAGTCTATTCCGCAAAGTTTCTAATATCTTCAGAAATTTCTTTCAAGGCAATGATGAGGCAGGATTAGCCAAGACGGCGAAACTGGCTGAACGGTTGGAACACATGCCATCGCTCTCAGGGCTTGATCTCAGTGTTGATGTCCAGCGATCAGTTACCATGATAGCAGCCCGGATTGCCTCAGAGGTGACCGGCCAACCAGTCGTACCTGCCGGACAGGTATCGCCAACACCAACAACCCCTTCGACAGATACCCCGGGTGGGGCGCCTGTGACGGAAGCGGCGATCCCGCCACCGTCCACTGGTACCACGGCGCCCACCCCGGCATCATCTCTTACTGATCCGGTTGAGGGATTACATCTGAGTGCTCCGGCACAGAATGTGCCGTCACCACTATCTTTGGCTCAGCAAGTGCTGGATGCTTTGAAGGAAACGAGAGCGGAGTCGAGATCAGTCCAAAAATATCTCCCTGATTTTCTCGAGAAGCTGCGTGAGAACCTCGTGAAAGAGTTACGGGGAGAGCGGTATCACAAGAACACGCCTGATCATGAATCACCGAACCAGACACCAACGCCTGCAACGGCAAGTACCAGTATGATCATTGCCTATCAGTCCATGCAGCACACCTCAATTGCTCTCTCAATCCAAAGTTAGCGCCACTATCTCACCCACAGTGCGGGCATTGAGACACAACGGGCGAGGCTAATGTCCTTCAATTCTCCCGCCCCTGCTGTAGAGACTCATCGGACTGCTCGACGAATGCACAATGCCACCATCGTATCGTTGGTTGATCTGATCGGACGAATAGGCGTTCCCGTAGCGAACGACAGGAGCAGTGAACCACTCAGGCTCATATGCATTTCGGCGCAATTGGTTTTGAGCATAGGCAGACGATGTTATGAATGGCTCAAAGTTCGTGGCTGATGCAGGACTGTAGGGGTTGCCGTATGGCCTGAGTTGCTCGTCGCCGTCCAGCTGGTCGCCGGTATACTCTGAATCACTCGGAGAGGCTGGGTCGACGGCGACCGGGGAGTCAACGAGACCGGCTTTGTCAGACTGTGCAGGCTCGGCCCAGGCCATGAGAGGCAGAAGAGTGATGATACTGGCAAGGAAAAGTCTCATCATGCCCTGTCCTGATTGACCTCAGCAGCCTAGTCTGTTCAAGACAAGAGATCAAGAGGGGAGAAAGCAGATTTAAGAACGACAGCGATTCGAACATCGCATTTCCTGTATTACGCACCATGAGATCCTATTATCACGCTGTGGGCTTGACATCAACCGGGAGAAGGTTCAAGAAAAGGGCTACGACCATGTATGTTGACCTGTCGTGTCAGGCATAGAGGGTCGAGCGATGATGGTGCCTGAATAACTTACAAGTCTGGAGGGTGGCGCATGCAAATTCAGGTTCATACCGACAACCACATTACGGGGCGCGAAGATGTTGTGCGTCTTGTTCATGCCAGCGTCGAGGGCACGATTGCTCGATTCTCCGATCGGATTACACGAGTAGAAGCCCATCTCAGCGATACCAACGGACATAAATCGAAGGGCGACGATTTTCGCTGTGTGCTTGAAGCGAGATTGGCCGGCCTTCAGCCCATCGTCGTGAGCCATCAGGGGCCGACCATTGAACTGGCCGTCGCGGAAGCGGCGGAGAAGTTACAACGATCGATCGAGAGCAAGCTGGGGCGAATTCATGACCGGATGCCGGTGCCGGATCCGCAGCCGTGATACTGCGGGTGAGGGATAGGGCCGGCTGGCCGGATCTATCCTACTTCGTGGAGCTTAATCAGATTGGTCCCGCCGGGATGAGCTACTCTCGTCCCCGATAGAATCACAATCTTTTCTCCTACCATAACCAGGCCTTCCACTTTTAAACGGCGCTCAGCCTCAGTGACTCGCGCATCGGTCTGCTCGATTTGCGGCATCGTATAGGGACGCACCCCCCAATAGAGCGCCATCCGTTGCCGAACCGGCTCAAATGGTGTGAAGGCGATGATCGGCGGAGTCGGCCGTTGCTTGGAAATCAATCGAGCCGTCGTTCCCTGTTCGCTAAAGGCCACAATTGCACGTGCAGAAATCGCTTTGGCAGCAGAGGATGCCGCCGTACAGATGGCCTCAGGAAAGGGTTGCTGCTCAACATCCGTGTGGCGCTTCGGCAGGACAGTCGGTTCAGCGGCTTCTTCCGCTGCACGAATGATGCGATCCATGACACGAACCGTTTCGATCGGATACGCGCCGACGGCTGTTTCAGCGGATAGCATCACCGCATCAGTGCCATCGAATACCGCGTTGGCAACATCCGAGGCTTCGGCTCTGGTCGGACGCAATGCCTGGGTCATCGATTCCAACATTTGTGTCGCTGTAATAACAAGGCGACGGCGGCGGTTCGCTTCTGCGATGATGCGTTTCTGTAAGACCGGCACTGCTTCAGGCCCCATCTCGACGCCGAGATCGCCACGCGCGATCATCACACCCTCTGCCTGTTCCAGGATTGCATCCAAGGCTGTGATGGCCTCAGCCCGTTCAATTTTAGCGATGATCGGCTGAGTACCGCCACAGGTGGCAAGCCATGTGCGCGCCGCTACGATGTCTTCAGGTCCTCGGACAAACGACAACGCCACATAATCGACCCCCTGTGAGACTCCGAATCGAATGTCGTCCCGGTCTTTGTCGGTGAGCGTAGGGACGCTGACCGCGGTGCCCGGCAGATTGATCCCCTTGTTGGACGAAATCTTTCCGCCGGTTGCAACGGTACAGTCAATTGATTCATCAGTAATGCGGTCGGCGATGAGTTCGACTAGTCCATCGTTAATAAGAATCCTGGCGCCCGGCTGGATGTCACGCGAGAGGGCCGGATAGACCACTGGAATGACTGGAACAGGAGAGGGGATATGGGGTTGGGCAGGGGATTGTGAGCCGATCTCATCTTCTGACCGGGTGGATATGAGCTGCACACAAACCGATTGACCGGCTCGTACCTCAATGCCGTTGTCCGGTAACGTACCCACTCGTATCCTGGGGCCCTGAACATCCTGGATGATGGCGACCGCCACCCGTTGCCGTGCTGCGGCCTGGCGGATCGCTGAAATGGCAGCCGCATGGGATTCATGCGTGCCATGGGAAAAATTCAGCCGTGCGGCATTCATGCCGCTTTCAATGAGCTGTTCGAGCCTTGCTGGCGACGCCGTCGCCGGACCGATGGTACAGACGATCTTGGCTTTGCGCATGGCGGAGCAGACTAGCACAGAATGACCGCTCGCCATAGCTAGTCTTTACCTGTAAGAATGTTTGGCCAGTTCAGACCAAACGTTATTCACAGGCGTGCGCCGTGGGAACTATGATCAATTAAGCGATTCGCTACGTGCAACAAGCCAAGCAGGAGTGTCATCTTCGGATCATGTGCTGGTGGCTCTGCCAGCAAGTGGAGTCTGCAGAGTGGCGGCTGCACTACGGGGTGACATCTCGACCGCCGTACAGAATTCCGTTTCCTGGTACAGAGTCTGAAAAACAAGAATTGGCGCTCCATGCGGGCGCCGTCTGAAGCGCTTCACAATCACACGACCTGCGCTGCATTTTCCATTGTTGGCGAATTGCTTGACAGCCGTCTCATACGTCAACCGTCATTGGTCATTTGTGAAACATGTCTTCGAGACGTGCACGTACCTTCTAACGCGTGCGCTATCAGCATACGCGTCTTGAATATATGTAAGGACTGGCGCCTCCATCCGACAGATTCGTAGAAGCGGATGATCTAAGAAGAGAAACGATCAGCACCGCACAGTATTTATATAACAAGGAGGAAGTCATGAGTCCGAGAAGTGTATTCAAGATGGGGTTCCTGTCCATGGTTGCCGCAACAGGGTTGTTCATGGCGTCGCGCGGGTTTGCGGCCGACGTGCATACGACCAGCAAGTTCGAAGGAGTACAGGCCAACAGCGGGACAGCTGCTCATAGTCGGTCCGGAAACAACGACACCCTGACTTAGTCAGAGGAATTCAAGATTCCCGACACGCCCGCGCCGCATTGGCAGGTCGTGGATACCAAGGGCAATGTCTATCTCTTGAATCGCCTCGTCATCAAGGGCGACAAGCAGAACCGGACCATTACCTTGCCTTCCATCACTGATTACCTACGCCTGAGATTCGGCGAGGAGTTTCGTGGCGGTGGTGGTGGCGGCGGCGAGGACCTTGGAACACCGAACGATGGGCCACCAAACCGTCCCGAATAGGGGAAATGTCCATAGGGTCTGCCCCAATATCCATAGGGTGCAAGTGGTGCAAGGAATGGGCTGAGGAACACAGGATTATCCGGCCTCTGCGCAACGACCGTATTCCAATTCACAATGTGTTGTGCATCAAGTACCGGATAGGTGAATTCGCCTTCGTCGAGAGGTTTGGTCGTCGATCCTTTCACTGCACCGATGATGCTGACGGGTGTGCCTGACGGCAGGGTCGCCGGGTCGACAACATCATTGCGAACTGCTATGAATCGACCTTTTGAACGAAGACGGTCCACTGTTAGCGGACCATCAGGTCCAACTGGAAGCTCCAAGATTTCTATTTCAGTCTCAGTTCCAGTCCGTTTCGCCCCAAGGACAATCCCGCCGAACATGACTACTCGCCCAACGTAGTTTGCAGGAGTTTCCTGTACGTCGACAAACCTGACACTCGAATCAATTTGGGTTGCCAACACTGATGGCACACCGAGCAAGCCTGACTCTCGTTGTACTTGATGGACAGATTCCGCACAAGACACGATGCCGAAGAGTCCTGCCAACAGGGGAGGGAGCACAGCGCCGCGAAACATAGAGCCTCCGCATCTAAAAATGGTAGGACAACCCACCCAGGATATGCTGCGCTCTGTAGTTGCCCGCAAAGCCGCCATCAGAGCCGAATGCCTGATCGAATTGGAGCGATACGCCCTGATACTTATATTCCGTAAACACGGCGATCTGCGGCATCACAAATGCTCTGAGACCGACGAATAGGTTCCACGCCGCCGTCACATCGGTGTCGCTTCGGACAGTAGCAGTCTCTCCGATTCGGGCAATTGCCATACCGATCCCGGTTCCCACATAGGGCTGAAACGTACGGCCTGGATATCGCGCGATAAAATTTGCGCCGACTGTGGTCAGTCTGAAATGGATACCGGAAACTTCCTCTAAGGTTGGAGTGCGAGGCAGGCTCTTGATATGCGGGGATGTGTGCACTACTTCTCCCTCGATTCCGAACCAACTGTGCCTGGGGAAATAGCCCGCCTTGGCTCCGTAGGTCAAAGAGTTCTGGAGATCAAAGTCGACGAAGGGCCCGGGAAGTCCTGCTTGCGGACCAGTCCCTCCGATGGTATTGATCCGATCCGCAAAATTCACGCCGGCGGTTCCGGCAAGATACCATTCTGCAATGGCAGGCTTGGGCGTGACAACGATCCCGGCAATGAACCAGAGGAACAAGAGAGCGGTACGTACCAGCATCGTCATCTCCTCAATCAGACGCACTCGACTGAACATGATGCGGAATCATCTTACCAAGCGGTTGCCACGATGCACAGAGGCTCACGATCATTGAATCAGCGAGTACGACTCACGAAGATTCCCTCTGTATGTACCAACCTGAACTGCACGATCTCAGCACCGTGAAATGGGCGGCTCATAGTGCCAACACAATTCAAGTGCATGATAAATATGAACTTTTATCAGACGTCCGTCCTAGTCAGGGTCTTGAACGTATCGTCACGAGTCCGACAAGAGGTGGAACTCGACAGGATACAGTCAACTGCTACACTTAGCGCAACACAATAGACTCGGCCACTGACCATACAGATTATCCTTCAAAGGAGTGACTCCATGATCCACACATCATCGAGGCAGAATCATGTTTTGTCTTCTCTGAGTATCGTCATGCTCAGCGTAGCAGTCGCCGCATGCGCCGGAGGGGACTTTGCCTCAAAGAGTACCGGCGAAGACGCTACGGCCAAGCCGGCACTCGATGCGCAGACGAAGGGGCAACAGATTCAGGCTAATGAAGCGGAGCAATCCAGTCTCCTCAATGCCAAACCGTTGCGAGGCCCGCAGGATCCGATCTATGTCACTCTTGCGTCCACCGTGCTGGATAAGAAAATGCAGAAAGCGGAAAATCCCAAGGGGGGCGTCGCACTACAAATTCGCAAAGAACTCTCGTCTGATCCCGTGATCCAACTCGTTCCGGGAAACAAGAAGGCCTCATCAGTCATCGATGTCATCGTTGCACCAAAGGTTTCATTGATGGAGATGCGGGGTGTGCATCGTAAGACCGGCAAACCCGGCAAGATGACGGCGGTGGTCATGGAGGCCACCATTACCTCCCAGTCGCCCCCTGCCATTTACACCGTGTATGAATCAGGCCATGTCTTGCAGAATGAAGAAGTCTCGAAACGCTTTGCCAAACAGATTCGACAATTGATTCTTGAAAAGGTCGGCCCGCAAATCCCGGCGCATTGATCCGCCCCGTTAGTTTTCCAGAAGTAGCCCCGGCGATTATGCCGGGGTGCTCAGTCTTTCTGATCCACCGCGCGCAGCAATTTTCGCATGTCCCAGAACGAGAGCGCCGGTGTATTGACTTCAGGATGGTCCAAGTCGATCTGAACGTTATAGAGCGGCAGGGCTAGATTTTTGATCTGGGTCACCTGGTACCAACAATCGTATTTATGGCCCCAGCGATCGAGATAGCGAAGGCGGAGATAGCCATTGCTGACTGGTTGTGCCCGTATCGGCGCTTCAGGATCCAGCACGATAGACGCCCGTTGTTTCTGGATGCGCGCGTTGCGTGGGTAGACTTTCTTGACTGAAAAGTTTCCATCCCATCCGCCCATATGCAGTTGGCAGTCGTGCGCCACCCCGCCGCCCACGTTCTCGAATTCAGG
>JABMDH010000034.1:29089-37121 GCA_015904075.1 Nitrospira sp. | reverse complement strand
TCGTAATCTTCACATCCGGTTGAAGCGCGCGGAACTCCTTCCTGGTTCGCACCACGAGCGCATAAAAATAGAACGAGACGACGCCTGCGATAACAGCAACCAGGCCCAAGCCGATCCAGAATAACCAGTCCATAGCGCTCAGCAATTCGATGTACTGCCTGTGGGCGAAACGAGGGCAGGCTACGTTGTGGAGGGCGTCGTGTCAACCAGAGCGTGTCGTCGGCTTGTCGTCCGGTTCTCTCGGCGGCTCAATCAGCAGTCCTGCTCCTGGTTTGAAGGTGAGGTAGTACCAGATCCATTCCAGCATCACGCGTATCCGGTTCCTGAAACCGATGAGGAAGAAAATGTGGACGATACACCACAGCAACCATGCCAGGAGTCCCGATGTCCGGATTGCGCCGAATTGGGCGACAGCCTGTGCTCGGCCGATCGTGGCCAACATGCCACGGTCGGCATAGACAAATGCCGGACGTCGTTCCGGGATGAGGTTTCGATTGATAAGATCGGCAACATACCGTCCCTGTTGCATGGCGACAGGAGCCACTCCTGGCAATGACTTTCCATCACTGCTCGGACAATGGGCCGCGTCGCCAATGACAAAGATCCAGGGGTCGTCCGGGATGGTTAGATCCGCCCGAACCTTGACCCGGCCATACGTATCTTGTGGAGCCGAAAGAGTGCTCAGCAGGGGAGAGGCCCTGGTACCCGCAGCCCATATAATATTCGTCGAGGATATCCATTCCTGTCCGACCATCACTCCATCAGCCTGAACCCTGCTCACCGGACTGTGTAGCTTGATCGTGACGCCTATACGAGAGAGTGCCATCGTAGCTTTGGCTGAAAGCGGCGCGTCGAACCCAGGAAGAATGCGTGGCCCCCCTTCCACAAGCACAATAGAAAGGTCTTCAAGCCGCAAGGTTGGAAAGTCTGGTCCTATCGCCCTCCTCGCAATCTCGGCTAGTGCTCCGGCCAACTCGACTCCCGTTGGACCACCTCCGGCAATCACGAAAGTAAGCCGCTTCTGCACACCTGTCTTGGCTCGTTCCCGTTCCGCCCTCTCAAATGCAAGCAACACCCGCTCCCGCACGAGCACGGCATCCGACATGGTCTTCAGTCCAGGGGCGAATGCCTCCCATTCATCATGCCCGAAATAGGCATGGCGCGATCCTGGCGCGGCGATCAAGGCATCGAAGGCAATCGGAGCACTATCTCGCAGACGGACCACCCGGGCAACCCGATCGATCGATGTCACGTTATCCATCACCACACGAATATTGGGCTGTGAACGGAAAAGTGTGCGCAATGGCCAGGCGATGTCGTTGGGAGATAAGGCAGCGGTGGCGACTTGGTACAATAGTGGTTGAAAAACATGGTGATTCGTCCGGTCGATCAGGACGACCTCGGCATCGCGCAAGGTCCGAGCGGCTGCCAGGCCACCGAACCCACCTCCGATAATGACAACGCGCTGTTGAGTCATTGGATTACGTTAACGAGGAGGCTCAATCAAGAATCCACAGGGCACGGACAGGAATGCCATTCAGGCTATGGGGTGAACAGAAATCTGTCAAATGTGTTCTCAAAACACGCATAGAGTTCCCCCCTCTCTACGTGCGGGGCGGCTGGAACTCCGCGGAATCCCGCGATACGACGATCTGCCGGACTCGGCAGCCCTTCCTGCAGCCAAATTATGTGAGACTCACCGGTTATCCATGTCATAATGTCGCCACTGCAGCGTGACGATTTTATGGCAAAAACACAACCATCCGCCTCTCGGGTTCTCATCACGGATACTCCGAAAGATCTGCGCATTGTCATTCCCTGTGGCCGGAGCTTGTTCGTGATTTGTTTTTTAGGGTTTTGGATCTGCTGCTGGGCAGTGGCCGAGGTCATGGTCCCCATGCAGTATTTTAACAGTACTGAACCGTCTGAGGGGATGTCATTAATGGTCGCATGGCTTGCGGTGTGGACGGTCGGCGGAGTGGTGGCCATCTATGCCTGGTTATGGCAAGTGATGGGAAAAGAGATGGTCATTGTACATGGACAGACACTCACAACTCGCCGTGACATCGGAGGATTCTGTTTTGACCGAGAATACAATCTCGCACAAATACGCAATCTGCGCACTGAACCAGTCGGATTCAGTCCGTGGAATGTCTCGGCGGCACTCCAATTATGGGGAATCGGCAGCGGGGTGATTGCCTTTGACTATGAGGCTCGAACCCATCGACTAGGTGCAGGTCTTGACGAAGCAGAAGCCAACCAAGCCGTGACGGCCATCAAAAAGCGCACCCGCATCCCGGACATCACGATGACCTAATTCTTCAGATCCGGTTCACCGTTCGCCGCAGGTAATATGGCGGGCACGATCGACATTCCATTTCAACGAAGTCCCTACTAATTGGCGTTGCATAGCGGAGAGTCTGGGGCTATGCGGCGTTACCCCTCGCCGGCATGAAGCTGGCTGATACGAATCCTACTGCACGGTGAGAGTGATAATCTGGCTCCCTGCGACGAGCTGGGTGGGGAGCACAGGTGCTCCAGGGCAAGGCGTATCGTCGAAGACAGTACACTCGTACGGCGAGACGATGCAACGCCGCCATGGAGGGTTTTTCACAACCCCGATGGGGGCAGCCAATAAGATGATGCCAAGTATCCACATAGTCAGACCTTTCGTAAAATGGACAGATGCTGGCCTTGAGGGAGGTGATGGCGACAGAGTAACCTCATTGCGCACAGGTTCTGTATCAGGAATACGTCGAAACACGCGCTGCGTACTATCTTGGTCGGTTGATTGATGGCTGAACTAAAGCGGAGGGGGTGATTCAGGCTATTGAGAATACGCCTATCGCTCTCTGACAGACTCATGAACGGGTGGCCCAGGTTTGTGTTTGTGAGAGAGCCCTTCGCGCAGGAGCCCTGCCGCATGCATTTCCACCTTTTCCTCACAGGTATTAGGGTGATTCTTTGTCAAATCTCGAAAGGTGTGGAGGCAAAAGTCGGCCAGCAATTCTTTCCCTCCCTGGTACAAAAACTGGCCACCGTGCTCGATGTGGCCTCTGCCAATGTCTCCAAACTCAGTGAGCGCGTGGATCGGTTTTGCTCCAATGCCGGGTGGGGGAATGGGCAGCCGTTACCGCCCTTCGACGTACCGGCACAAGGTCCCTGTGAAACAGTCCTGATGCGCCAGTGTGTCCATCACCCCGATCAACTCCGCACACGCTATCCGCAAGTTCCCCTCATTCAGGAAATCCAGGCCGATAGCTATTGCGGCGTACCGATCATGGATACCAAGCCGATGCCAATTGGCACGACGTGATAAATCTTGCCAATTTTCACAACTAACAATTGAAGACTTTATATCTCAATCATGGCATGGTGTCATGATCACTATCGGTTTGTTATCACCAACCAGGAGGTTCTCGATGAAAAAGCTGTTATTCGCATCTCTCGCCGCCATGAGCCTGGCCGGAATCAGCGCCCTTTCATTTGCCGATGAGTTGGGGGCATTGAAAAACGAAATGAAGGGTGAGATGCATAATGAAATGAAGGCGCAGAAGGACGCGGTGAAAGGCGAGGTACAGGGACGCAAAGACGAGATGAAAGCAAAGGTCGATGCGATGAAAGACAAGAAGGACTCGATGACGGGCGAGATGAAGATGAAGGAGGACGAGATGAAATCGCAGAAAGATGCGATGAAGAACGACATGAAAGCCAAGAAGGATGCCATGAAGGGTGAGCTGAAAGGGATGATGGGGTACTAACACAAATCATCCTCTCCTGTGTTTTCTTTCTCACGGCCTGCGCTCGGCTTATCCGACCGCAGGCCGTTTTATTTGGCTTCCGTCTGCGTTACCATAAGAACTCGGCTGAGCGTTAGCTCAATATGTGGCATACAGGGAAACCTACCCTTCCCATTGAGTTCATACCGGCTGCCGAGTACACTGCGATCAAGTAGGCTGTTCCTATCGAAGCATGGACGACTTCCACCCAGCGACGCAGGCCAAATCAGACCGCCATCCCATTGAGCCTTCTCCTCGACCACCCCAACAGGTTGTCACCCTGGTGGCGATCGGTCTTGTCTTGGTCTGTGTCCTCTGGGCTCTTCGAGAGCAGGGGCCGCCGCAAAGTCCATCCATCGCGGCGGGATCGGCTCCGGCGATGCCCCTGACGCCTGAAAAAATCCCCCTCTCGACAGGCGAAGAGCCAATCACCGATATTTTCGTTCACGCTGGATGCCCGGTGTGTCATGCGATTCCAGGAATTCCAGGCGCAGACGGTCGAGTGGGCCCGAAGCTGGTCCTGGGAACCACGGGCACACAACGACTGAATGATCCGACCTATCGCGGGCAGGCCAAAACGATTCATGACTATGTCGTGGAGTCTGTGCTGGAGCCGGAACGGTTCATCGTGCCCGGTTATCCTGGCCGAACGATGCCCGCGTGGTATGGATCGAAACTCAGCGGATTGGCGCTGGAGAAGATCGCCGCATATCTCGAACAACAGACTGATTCAGGACCGGCTCACTCAGCCCGCATACCGAGGCCATCGAAGCCCTTATGACCGTTTGCGGATCGGCGTAACATTCCCGGACCCGCCTCCCTGAATTCTAAACGCATCGCCCGTCGACCCACCCATTTGCTTGTCCAACAAAGCGTTTACCGCCTCATCGCCCTTCAGCCCTTCAAGCTTGATCTTGAGCCGGAGGTTATTCGCGCTATCGGCATTGATCAGCGCCTGTTCAAGACTGATTCGATTTTGCTTGTACAGCTGGAAGAGCACGTAATCGAATGTCTGACAACCCTCCTCGACGCCTTGCTCCATGGCTTCCTTCAAGGTGTCGATCTCTGCCTTTTTGACCAGATCCTTGATGCGCGGTGTATCCAGCATGATTTCCAGCGCGGGAACCCGGCGCCATGGATACGGTAGATCGGTGGCGCATCGACCGTCAGATAGAGGTCTGAGGCTTCATGATCCACCATCACTTTCAAAAGAGTGCGAATATCCATGGGTCGCTCCGTTCTTATGCGTTCAGGCTGCGCCTGCGGTGGCTAAACCAAAGAGGTTGGGGTTCATACTGCGTGATTGCGCCTCGGCCTTATGCACCACACCGCGCGTGACCAATTCGACCAACGCCATGTCCATCGTTTGCATGCCGTCTTTCTGACTCGCCTGCATGATGCCTGGAATTTGATGCAACTTGGCTTCACGGATGAGATTACGCACGGCCGTTGTCGCCACCATGACCTCCAAAGCCGCGACTCGCCCGCCGGCCTTCTTCTTGAGCAGTGTTTGCGTAATGACAGCCTCCAAGGCCTCCGACAGCTGGGTTCTGATTTGCGCCTGTTGCGACGGTGGAAAGGCGTCGATAATACGGTCAATGGTTTTCGGCGCGCTCGAGGTATGCAGTGTGCCGAAGACCAAGTGTCCGGTTTCTGCCGCCGTCAAGGCGAGCTGAATGGTATCCAGATCCCGCATTTCTCCCACGAGCACAATATCCGGATCTTCACGAAGCGCCGACTTAAGCGCGTTTGCGAACGACAGGGTATGCACGCCCAATTCCCGCTGGTTCACAAGACATTTCTTGGATCGATGCACGAACTCGATCGGATCCTCGATGGTGATGATGTGACCTTCAAACGTGTTATTCAAATAGTCGACCATGGCCGCAAGGGTCGTAGATTTGCCAGATCCCGTCGGCCCAGTCACGAGGATCAACCCCTTCTCCTTGTCGCAGAGCTGCCGAAGAATAGGAGGCATGCCGAGTTTTTCCAAGGGGAGAATGGTCGTCGGAATGTTCCGGAATACCGCGCCCAGTCCTCGTTGCTGCACAAAGACATTCACGCGAAAGCGTGCGATGTCGCCCAGCTCAAAAGAGAAATCGCATTCCCGATGTTCTTCGAAGTTTTTCCGCTGTACGTCGCTCATCATGTCGTAGATAAGGGAATGGGTTTCTTCCGGTGTGAGGGCAGGATGGTCGAGTTTCTTGAGATCGCCCTGCATTCGGATCATCGGCGGCTCTCCTGCGCTGATGTGACAGTCCGATGCACCTTCTTTCACCGAAAACGTGAGCAGCTTCGAAATATCCATCGAGATTACTCCGTCATGAGATTATCGGGTTTTCTGAACGGGCATAGGCTTCAAGGAAAACAGCTGTACTCGCGAAGTAGCAATGTGTCGATTGGGGTGTTCAATCTAAGCCTGACCATTCACGTTCAACTACTGGTGTGCATCATGCCATAGCGAACCGAGAAGGCAAGAAAATAGCTGGAAGATGCAGCGCGATCAGAACCGCTGCGGCTACGATTTCGATTGAGGAACAGCTGCGGTGATCGCAGTGCTATGCAGCCGCAGGGAGCCGGCTGCCTATTGGGCAGGTATCACAGCAGACCGGTCGCCCGCCCTGCCGATTCAAACGCACGGAGGGCGGCGTCGATGTGATCCGTCGTGTGTTCTGATGTTACCGTGACACGGATACGGCTGGTATGATCAGGAACGGTGGGGGGCCTGATGGCCGGTGCATAAACTCCATGCGCTAACAAGTGTTCGGCGAAGGCGACAGCCACTGCCGCATCACCGATCAGGATGGGAAGGATCGGGCTCACGGTTTCCGTCATACGGAACCCAATCTGTTGCAATCCATGAAACAGACGGTGCCGATTGGACCACAGACGCGACCGCCGCTCAGGCTCCTGTTGAATAACGGCAAGTGCTGCACCAGCTGCGGCGGCGGTGCTGGGCGGAGACGCAGTGGTAAAGAGAAACGGACGGGCGGTATTGAGCAGATATTCGACGATGTCACGAGACCCTGCGAGATAGGCACCGCTGCTCCCCATCGCTTTACCCAGCGTCCCCATGTGAAAATCGATCTCGCGTTCCACCCCAAAGTGTTCGAGCGTCCCTCGACCGGTTACGCCCATGATGCCGGTTCCATGTGCGTCATCGACATACAGCATCGCATCGTATCGCTTGGCCAGCGAGGCCAACTCCGGTAACGGAGCCAGATCGCCATCCATGCTGAAGAGCCCATCGGTGACGATCAACGCAGGCCTATTCGATGACCGCCGTTTTAAGAGCGATTCAACATGGCTGCTGTCGCGATGGCGATAGACCCGGAAATCCGCCCGGCTCAGCCTGCAGCCATCGATGAGACTGGCATGGCACAATCGATCCGCCAGAATAAGGCCCTTGTGACCGATCAACCTGGGAATGATGCCAAGGTTCGCCAGGTATCCCGATCCAAATAAGAGCACGGACTCCGTTCCCTTGAAACAGGCCAAGGCGGATTCCAGTTCTTCATGCGGCGGGAGCGTGCCGCAAATCAGGCGCGACGCACCGGCGCCGGCTCCATATTGTTTGGTTGCGCGGACCGCAGCTTGGATAACGGCAGGGTGTATCGCAAGTCCCAGGTAATCATTGGAGCAGAGGAGAATGATAGACCGCCCGCCAAATTGAACGGTCGCGCCTGTTCCAGAGCTCAGTGTTCTCAGTCGGCGAGTCAATGACTCATCGGCCATCTGTCGAAGTTTCTCCTGAAACATGTCGTCCTACCAGACCGCCCGCACGGTATGTGCCCATTGCATTGACAAGGCGAATGCCTCCCTAGTATAAAACACAGGTTTCCACGAATGGAATGTGCGTTCTTCGATTATCCGAGGCGATGACATAATGACCTATCGTATCAAAGTGCCGCCGCGAGCGTTACCGGTCGATGAAGCTCACATGGTTAGTAGTGTGGAGCACCAACTCATCGGTCTCAAAGAGTACCGGTGGCCGTTACTCGTAGGGTGCGCATTGCTGGTATTGGTCGGCGCCGGCGTCTGGGGCGTCGTATGGTATGAGGGGCAAGCGGCGAGCAAAGCCCGCGATATTGAGCGTGAAGCCACCATCCATTACTTCACACGCCCAGGCAATGATCCGAAAAAGTCCGAGAACAACCTTTCGCAAGCGATTACGCTGTATACGAAAATCGCGGACGAGTATCCGCGGACTCCGTCCGCGCCCATTGCCCTCTTCAGCCTGGGGAATGCCTTGA
>JABMDH010000034.1:25563-28989 GCA_015904075.1 Nitrospira sp. | reverse complement strand
AGCCTGCAGCCATCGATGAGACTGGCATGGCACAATCGATCTGCCAGAATAAGGCCCTTGTGATCGATCAACCTGGGAATGATACCAAGGTTCGCCAAGTATCCTGATCCAAATAAGAGCGCAGCCTCAGTTCCCTTGAAGCGGGCCAAGGCGGATTCCAGTTCTTCATGTGGCGGAAGCGTACCGCAAACCAGACGCGATGCACCGGCGCCGCTTCCATACAATTCGGTCGCGCGGACCGCAGCGTGAATAACGGCGGGATGCATCGCAAGCCCCAGATAATCATTGGAACAGAGGAGAATGATGGACCGCCTGCCAAATTGAACAGTCGCGCCTGTCCCGGAACTCAGCACTCTCAGGCGGCGAGTCAACGACTCATCGGCCATCTGTCGGAGTTTTTCCTGAAACATGTCGTCCTCGTAGACCATCTGCACTGCATCTGCCCATTGATTGACAAGGCAAATGCCTCCCTAGTATAAAACACAGGTTTCTATGAATGGAATGTGTGTTCTTCGATTATCCGAGGCGATGACCTATGACCTATCGTATCAAAGTACCGCCGCGATCGTTACCGGTCGATGAAGCTCACATGGTGAGCAACTTGGAACACCAACTCATCGGTCTCAAAGAGTACCGGTGGCCGCTACTCATAGGATGCATCTTGTTGGTATTAGTAGGCGCCGGTGTTTGGGGTGTCTTGTGGTATGACGGGCAAGCGGCAAGTAAAGCCCACGACATTGAGCATGAAGCCACCCTTCATTACCTCACACGCCCGGCCAATGATCCGAAAAAGACCGAGAGCAACCTTGCCCAAGCAATTACTCTGTATACGAAAATTGCGGATGAATATCCGAGGACTCCATCCGCACCAATCGCCCTGTTCAGCCTGGGAAATGCCTTGATGGAAACCAATCAAGTGGATTCCGCTATTACTGCCTATACAAGGTTTCTTTCGGCCTATGGCTCGAATACGCCGCTGGCTGGTTTAGTTCAGCAAAAACTTGCCTATGCCTACCTGTCCAAGGGAGATCGAGACCAGGCGGAAAAGACCTATACCGCGATTCTTGGCAACCCGGCTTCGGCCAATCGTGATCAAGCCATGTTCGAACTGGCCAGGCTTGAAGAAAGCCAAGCAAAAATGGACGGGGCGTTGAAACGATACCAGGATCTTATGAAGACCTATCCCAACTCTCCATTCGCGAGTGAAGCGGCCATTCGCGAGAAAATCTTCGATGCCAGAAAAGCACATGAGACGACTCCAGCTGCGACAGGCTCGCCGGCTTCATCCACGACACCTGCAAAACGATAACAGCACCGCCCCTGCGTGCATGATAAATTTGTGGCTACGCAGGGGCAGTCTCTAGACTGAGACGGTATTCCTGTCCGTCGAGACCCGCCATCTCATCCACCGCTACAGTCATCGTGACCGGTTACCGGCAAATGCAAGAGAACATGACAGGCCGAACGTAGCAGGATGTGCGTGGCAGAAACATGGCACAGGCAAGGCTGAGAGCTCGTTTTACAGACACCCGGATCTAACGGGCGATCAGAAGAAACTCCCCGGCTTTGATGACCGGGCTTGAAATGTTATTTCGTGCCTTGAGGGTTTTCAACGGCACATGAAATCGTTTGGAGACCTTTTCTAGGGTGTCTCCGGTGCGGACACGGTACCGTTGCGACGACTTATCCTTGACGTGGTGTGCCTTCTCAGAAGGAAGGGGAGGAAACTTGTACGAGGGGATTCGATCGAGGACTGCCACGACTTTTGCACCGGTTCCTACAGGAACTTTCAGCTGATACGCAGAATCATCCGGAGGCGTCGCATCACGGCGCAACTCAGGATTTAACAATCGAAGCGCTTCATACGGAATGCCGCTCGCATTGGCAATCGCCCGGAAGTGCATCGCGCGATCCACTGCGACTTCCTCAAATTGGTGTGGAGGCGCCGGGGTTTGGCTGAATCCATAGTGATCGAGGTTACGGGCAATGATGGTGGCCGCCATAATTCGAGGCACATATTGCTTGGTTTCTTTGCGGATCAGCTTGGTTTTTGCAATATCCGAAAAAGTTTCACCTTGGGTCTTGTGCAGCGCCCGCATGACTTTGCCTTCGCCCGCATTGTACGCGGCCATCGCCAGCGGCCAGGCCCCAAACATGTCATATAGGTCTCTCAGGTACCGGGCGGCGGCGACGGTCGACTTAATAGGATCGCGCCGTTCGTCGACATAATGATCGATGCGAAGCCCATAGACCTTTCCAGTTCCTTTCATGAACTGCCAAGGACCGGTGGCTTTGGCTCGTGAATAGGCATAGGGATTGAACCCGCTTTCGACCAACGACAGATTGACTAAGTCACTCGGGAGACCGAACTCAGCAAAGATGGTTTCGACAAGCGGACGATATCGACTGAGGCGTAACAGCCATTGTTCAAACCGGCCTCTGATCGATGTATTGAAGAACCGGATGTGGCTTTCTACGGCAGGGTCGACTACGACCGGAATATTGTAAAAAGATGCGTTGGATTCGGCCGTGGCAACGGACAACTCGGAAGTGTCGGCGGATGGGCCGGCATGGCTTGCATTAGCTGGCGACGAGACGGTTTTGCCGGTCGTGTTGTCTGTCGATTCTCCGGTCGATGGGAGATCTGGCGGAGCGCTGGTTAGCTCCGGTTCCAGTGGAACAAGATTTGAGTCAAGATCATCATCGTCCTGGGTAGACGCTTGTGTATCAGGGCCTGCAGTGGTAGTTTCGGCACGACCAACCCCTACAGTGAATGACGAAAAAGATACAGTAAGAAATAGCAATCCCATTGCCAGGATATCTACAATTCGAAGCCTGAACGACATCAACATGATCCTCGTCATGAAAAATTTTGACCACTGAGTGAGGCTAGACTATCGGGCTATCACATACTTGTCAAGAAATTGAACAGGGACGAAGCTCTTCCAATGGCGTCACCACACACAACATCTTCTCTTGTAGATATGCCCAACCTATTGAGAGAAGCACGACTTCGATCGAAAGTGAAAAGCCCTGAAAACATCATCGGTTGTGCAGGCGATTTCTTGACAGTCTCCCATCGCAAATGGTAGCGTACCGCCTCTTTTTCAAGTTGCGCCCAATCAGGTTTTATCGAAGGAGGATCGATCCATGTTGAAGCGGTATTTGCTGGCTCCCGGCCCAACGCCTGTGCCGCCGGAAGTGCTTCTGGCGATGGCCCGGCCCATGATTCATCATCGAGCGCCGGAGTTCGATCCGATCTTTGCCGAGGTCAGAGAAGGCCTGAAGTGGTTGTTCCAGACTCAGAGCGACGTATTGATGCTGGCAGCGTCCGGCACCGGCGGGATGGAAGGCTCTGTCTCAAACTTTCTGTCTCCCGGCGACAAGGCCTTGTGTATAAACGCCGGAAAATTTGGAGAGCGATGG
>JABMDH010000034.1:19326-25463 GCA_015904075.1 Nitrospira sp. | reverse complement strand
CGTCAATGCTCAAGCGGTACCTGCTAGCCCCCGGTCCGACGCCTGTGCCCCCTTAAGTGTTGCTGGCCATGGCGCCACCCATGTTCCATCACCGTGCCCCTGAGTTCGATAAGGTGTTTGCGGAAGTCCGGGATGGACTCAAGTGGCTATTCCAAACGAAAAACAATGTGCTCATGCTGGCGGCTTCCGGAACCGGAGGCATGGAAGGCTCGGTTTCGAATTTCCTTTCTCCCGGCGACCATGCCTTGACCATTAATGGGGGCAAGTTCGGAGAACGGTGGACCAAGCTCTGTAAGACGTTCGGTGCCGAGGTCACGGAAATCAAGGTGGAATGGGGACGGGCTGTCGATCCCCAAACAGTGGCCGATGCCCTCAAGAAGGATCCGTCCATCAAAGCGGTCTATGTGCAAGCGAGTGAGACTTCCACCGGTGTGGCGCATGATATCAAGGCTCTTGCAGAAATCGTGAAGCCCTATGCCGAGACCATTCTCGTGGTGGACGCGATTACCGCCCTCGGCGTATTCGACATCAAGACCGACGAGTGGGGAATCGATGTCGTGATTACAGGGTCGCAAAAGGCGCTGATGCTGCCGCCTGGCCTGGCCTTTGTGAGCGTCAGCGATAAGGCATGGAAGTTGGCGGAGAAGGCGAAGAACACGGCGTTCTATTTCAATTTCAAAAAAGAGCACGAGAATCAGCAAAAGAATCAGACGGCTTATACCCCGGCCGTGTCTCTCATCGTCGGGTTGCAGGAAGTGCTGAAGATGATGAAGGCGGAGGGGCTCGAAGGGCTGTTCGGCCGCCAAGCCAAGCTGGCGAAGGCCATGCGCGAAGGGTTGCAGGGCGCCGGGCTGGCATTGTTTCCGAAGGAATCGCCCAGCGATGCCTTGACCGCTGTGTTAGCGCCGGAGAGCGTGGACGGACAGGCTATTTACAAGAATCTGCGTGTGCAGTACGGCGTGACGGCGGCGGGCGGGCAAGACCATTTAAAGGGGAAGATTTTCCGGCTCTCCCACATGGGCTACATGGACCGCTTCGATATCATTATCGGCGTGGCCGCGGTTGAAATGGTGCTCAAAGGGCTGGGGCATCCCGTGAAGCTCGGGAGCGGCGTGGCGAAGGCGCAAGAAATTCTCTTGGCATAGGGCCGGATATCGGCAAATTCATATCATAATAATGGCAGACGAGACGGGACTGTAATGAAAATTCTGATTAGCGATAGTCTTTCCAAGCAGGGTGTGGAGCTTCTCGAGAAGGCTGGATTTACCGTGGTGGTCAAATCCAAGCTCTCGAAGGAAGAATTGTTCAAAGAGATCAAAGACGCCGACGGCTTGATCGTCCGGTCCGGGACGAAGGTGACGGCAGAGGTGATCGAGGCAGCCCC
Organism: Nitrospira sp.; assembly: GCA_015904075.1. The sequence continues at coordinate 24,079 of JABMDH010000034.1, read as the reverse complement.
GCAACTGAAAGTCGTCGGGCGAGCCGGGTCTGGGTTGGACAATGTTGACACTCCTGCTGCGACCCGTCGCGGCATCGTGGTCATGAATACGCCTGGCGGCAATACGGTCACCACGGCTGAGCATACGATGTCGATGATTTGCGCGATGAGCCGGCGTATTCCCCAGGCCACCGCGTCTGTGAAGGCCGGCAAGTGGGAAAAAGACAAGTTCATGGGCGTCGAGCTCTATAATAAAGTGCTCGGCATCATCGGCGCAGGACAAATCGGCAGCCACTTGACGAAACTGGCTCAGGGGATCGGCATGAGCGTGATCGCATTCGACCCCTATTTGGCCCCTGAGCAGGCGGAGAGAATGGGAGTGCGGATGGTCGGGCTGGATGAGCTGTTCCGGCAAGCCGACATTATTTCCGTTCATACGCCGTTGACGCCGGAAACGAAGGGCATTGTTAATTCCCAAGCCATTGCCACGATGAAGCCAGGTGTGATGATCGTGAACTGTGCCCGTGGTGGAATCATCAATGAAGGGGATTTGTGCGAGGCATTAAAAACGAAACGCGTGGCGGCTGCGGCATTTGACGTCTTTGAGGAAGAGCCGGTCAAAGCGGACAATCCGCTGTTGTCGCTGGACAATTTTATCTGCACGCCTCATATCGGGGCACAGACAACCGAAGCGCAAGAAAACGTCGCTGTCGGGATCGCGGAACAGATCGTCGACTATTTCGCCAGAGGCGTGGCCAAGGGCGCGGTCAACATCCCGTCCGTTCCACCGGAACTGCTGGCGCGTCTGCAACCCTTTCTCACGTTGGCTGAAAAGCTGGGGACGCTTCAGACACAATTGTCTCAGGGCGCGATCGAACGAGTGACCGTTGAATATAGCGGAGAGGTGGCAACCTTATCCGTCGCTCCCTTGACGATTGCGGTACTGAAAGGGCTGCTCTCGCCGATTATGGAGCATCCCGTGAATTATGTGAACGCTCCGATCGTGGCGAAGGAGCGCGGGATCGAAGTCAAAGAGGTCAAGAGCTCAGATGCCGGAGACTTTACGAGCCTTGTGCGGGTACGAGTCGAAGCCGGCAAGGTGTCGCATCAAGTGGCCGGGACGCTCTACCACAAAAAAGAGGCGCGGGTCGTCGAAATCAATCAGTTCAAGGTGGAAATGGTTCCGGAAGGCCACTTGCTGTTCATCCATAACATGGATCGTCCCGGCGTCATCGGCATGGTTGGAAACGTGTTGGGAGATACCGGCATCAATATCGTGCGGATGCAATGTGCATTGGAAAAGCGAGGCGGAGATGCCCTGCTGATCATCGAGTCCGATACGGATTTTCCGGCTGGCGTGTTGGGCCAAATCAAATCCAGCTCCAATATTTTGTCGGTCAAAGTTGCAAATCTCTCCTGACACCGGGCGAACCACGTAGACGATTATGGCTTCTGCTCCACTGACGCACAGCGTTCTTTCGGGGCAGCATCAGCCGCTCCGGGAACGGTCTCTCGTTCCAGCAGGAATGGCCACGATCCTTCCGGAAGCTGCACGACGCTTCCGGAAAATCGAGACCCAGTTGATTGAGTCACTGTCCGGACAGGGCTATGACGAAATCATCCTGCCGACATTCGAGTACCTGGATGTCCTGGCACCGGGCCTCGAACCTGAGCTCGTTGAGAAATGCTATAAAATCCCTGATCGAACGACGGGTCGAATTCTCCTGCTCCGCCCGGATGCCACCGCTCAAATTGCCCGTACTGTGGCGATGGGTATGATGGGGGCCCGCACACCGTTGCGGTTATCCTATCGCACAACCGTATTCCGTCATGAGCCCGAACATGCCGGACGGGATCGAGAGATTTTCCAAGTCGGGGCAGAACTCATCGGAGTGGATGATCCGGCATCGGATCGGGAAATCATTTCGCTCTTAATTGAATGCTTACAAAGAATAGGCCTGCGCTCGTTTAAAGTCTCAATCGGACATGTCGGATTTTTCAGGCGCTTACTGACTCGTGCCGGCTTGTCGGAAGAAGGAAAGAAGCGGGCCGAGCATGCGGCTGCACGGAAAGACCTTCCGAGGCTGCAGGAAATCTTGGGACAGGAACGAATTTCACAGCGCTTCGGGCGGATTATCCTGGAAGCACCGGAGCTGTCCGGCAATGCGGAAGTCATTGCAAGAGGCCGCAAGCTGGCCGGAAATGACCGTGTGCTCATCCAATCGCTCGATCGACTGGCCACCGTCTATCGATCCCTGTGCGAGGCCGGCTATCAGAACGCGCTCTTTCTCGATTTAGGTGAATTCCGCGGGTTCGACTATTACGACGGTATTGTATTTGATGTGTTTGCCGATGGCATCGGAGTCGAGCTCGGTGGTGGTGGTCGCTATAACCATCTCATCGGCCGATTCGGTAAAAACCTGCCTTCCACCGGGTTTGCACTCAATGTTGACCGGCTTTTCAGGGGAATTGGATTGTCTCAAAACCACACCGCGCTCTCTGCAGAACAACCGGTCGTTGACACCAAGCAGAGGCGTCGATGAAATCGTCTGTGGGTGTTGACCTTTCACAGCCGAAACTGCCGCCGCAAAACCTGGAAGCGGAGCTATCGGTGTTGGGGGCAATCCTACTGGACAATACCGCCATGCCGAAAGCGATGGAACTCTTGGTCGAAGAGGATTTCTATCGCACTGCCCATAAGAAAGTGTACCGAGCCATGCTCGATTTGTCCGACACCGGTGAAGTGATCGGAACATGTCACGGGTGTGCCGACCGGCTATTACGACCTCGATGATCTCACCGCAGGGCTTCAACCGTCCGATCTGATTGTCGTCGCCGGTCGCCCGAGCATGGGAAAAACGAGCCTGGCCCTTGGCTTTGCCACTCATGCAGCCATTCATGCACAGGCCGTAGTAGGCATTTTCAGCCTGGAAATGTCCAAGCCGCAGATTGTACTGCGCATGCTGAGTTCAGAAGCTCGTGTTGATTCGCACGCCTTGCGGACAGGAAAACTTCAAAAAGAGGATTGGTGGAGATTGGCTGAGGCTGCCGGAAAGCTGGAACAGGCGCCGATCTACATCGATGATGCCGGAGGCATTACGGTGCAACAGATGCGGGGGAAAGCCCGCCGCTTGAAAGCCGAGAAAGGGCTCGATCTACTGATCGTGGACTATCTGCAATTGATGCAGGGGCGAAGTGATTCGGAGTCACGCCAGCAGGAGATTTCCGATATCTCTCGTTCACTGAAGGCCTTAGCCAAGGAATTGAATGTGCCGGTGGTGGCGCTGTCTCAGTTGAGTCGAGCCGTGGAGGCCCGCAAGCCTCCGATTCCCATGTTGGCCGATTTGCGTGAGAGCGGTGCAATCGAGCAAGATGCCGATGTCGTCATGTTCATCTATCGAGAAGATGTCTACGATCAAAACTCAGAACGCAAAGGGATCGCCGACATTATCGTGAGCAAACATCGGAACGGACCGATCGGGAAGAAAGAGCTCTTCTTTCAGGACCGATTTGCCAAGTTTGAGAGTCTCGATCTTCGTGAATCTTAACGAGTTTGCGCATCGCGCGACCGGTCGGTATAATTCTCCCACACAGATCGTGATGAACGCATTCCTATAAAGGCACTTGTGTATCAAAGACTATCGCAAACTCAGCATCAACCCTATCAACATAGATGGCAGGCCCTGCTGCCCAAGATCATGATGGGAACCTGTTTGGTAGTGACCCCCTTCATCACCATGGCATGCGCGGCAACCCCACATGCGCAGGAATCGCCTGTTCCTCCTGCTCAATCCGCGAAAACACACGCAGCCGCGCCGGCTCCTGACTCCACCGCCACCTATCACTTTATGCTGGGGTATCAAGCGGAACTCGCACACGACTTCAACACAGCATTGAAGGAATATCGAGCAGCGCTTGCAGCCGACTCTGCCTCATACGAGGTGAAAGCTCGTCTTGCCGGACTCTACTTTGGCCTGGGCGACTTTGCAAATGCGGCCCAGTATGCAGAAGACGTTGGTGCCGGAACCGATCAGGATGTACAGCTGTTGACTCAAATGGCCGGGATACTCACCGGATCAGGCAAACCAGATCGCGCCCTGCGTCTGTTGGACAAGGCTATCCAGCGCGCCCCTGAACGAGGCGACGCCTATTTCTCCAAAGGAATTATTTTACTGAATCAAAAACAGATTGGCGAAGCTGAACAGACGGTCAAAGTGGGACTTAAATATGCCTCCGATTCTCCGGTCGGCTACTACTACTTGGGACGTATCTCTATCGAGTCCGGCAATACCGAGCAGGCATTAGACAGTTTCGAGCGTGCCATCACCATGAATGCTTCATTTGAGCCGGCGTATCTTGCCCTGGCCTCACTTCATGAGTCAAAGCAGGATAAGGGGAAAGCAATTGCTATTCTCAAGAAGTATTTGCACCAGGTCAATCCTCGCAATAAAGATATCCGGCAGCATCTCATCCAGCTCTACGTGGCAACAAAAGACTATGCGGGCGGACTCGCTGAACTAGAGAAGATGCTGGAAGAAGACCCCGGTGACCTCGACGCGCAATTGCGACTCGCGCTCATTTACGGGGAGAAGAAAGAGTTTCCCAAAGCGATTGAACAGCTCACATCAATTTTAAAAGCGCGACCGGCTGAGGCTAAAGTGCGCGATTATCTTGGCTATCTCTACGAAGAGAGCAAAGATTTCCCCAAGGCCATTGAAACCTACCAATCCAATATTCAGCTGGATCCGGCCTATACTGAAAGTCATGTTCATTT
>JABMDH010000034.1:7309-19226 GCA_015904075.1 Nitrospira sp. | reverse complement strand
CCGGTGATCTACGAGCACCTCGGTGAGATCTACATGAAGCAACAAAAGCTGTCTGATGCTCGAGAAGCATGGTTGCACTCTCTCGAACTCGACCCTTCCAATGAAAAGCTGCTCCAACGATTTCAGGAACAGGGGATGGGTGATCCCAGCAAAGAAGAACGTATCCAGCAAGCCAAACGCCGCGTATCTGATAAGATACAGCTCCAGCCAGTCAATCCGTAAGTTTTACAATCTCCGCATCACTCCTGCTCAAAACGCACTGCCAGATTCTTTTCTGGCGGTATTCTCCTTGAGTCTGGTCCTATTTTTGCCCCACAGATCACTTTCCATATCCGGTTTTAGTGCAGCGGGCGATGGAAAAGTGCCAATTCTCGGCTGCCTTGAACAGAATCTGGAAAACTACGACGCCGATATTCTCTAATCCACTCTCCATCGAATTTTCATAACTTATTGCTTTCAAACAGTTTCGTAGTAGGCTTGCAAATATCACTGCCGGGCACCAAACCTGCTAAAGGGACAGGTAGGCGTCAACATGAACGCCGCAAATTATGGAAATAGACGAAGTGAGTAGGGCCGTCAGTGAACCATCAACAAGGAGGCAGTACGATGCGTAAGGTATTCCAGAAACAAGAGGGTTTTACCCTCATTGAGTTGATGATCGTCGTGGCGATCATCGGCATCCTGGCGGCCATCGCCATTCCGAACTTCTTGCAGTATCAGATGAAGTCGCGGCAGTCTGAAGCAAAGGTGAACTTGAACGCGATCAAGACTTCAATGATCGCGTTTCAAGCAGAAAAAAGTTGCTATCTCGGTGTCGCTCAAGTGCCAGCTCCCCCCAATGTCCTAGCCAATGTGAAAACCATATCGGTTCCGTGGCCATCGACAGTTGCAGGACAGCCGTACGCAGCTACGGTGCTTGTACCAGGCACAGCATTTTGCGTGGCTCCACAACTTCCCGGTGGTGGTGTGGGAGTTGCCCTCTTCGCAGGGAATCTGACCGACATTGGATTTATTGCATCTGGTAATGTCAACTTTGTGTACTCTGTAGGACCAACAGCCCTTGCTGCGCCTCTCCCTGCCTGTGCAGTGGTAGGTGCTGCACCCAATGCGGCAATTCCAGTTGGTGCCACCGGTTTTCTTTCGACGGCATCATCGAATCTGGATGGCGATAATGCCCTCTCGTTCTGGGGGGCAAGCGCCGATCAAGGATCTCAGGATTGTACGCCTGGGGTTTTCTAAGCACCTAGTATAAGTGTAGGTACGGTGAAGGGGTCTGGCAGCCATTTGGTTGGCTGCCAGACCTTTTGAAGCTTCAGTCATCCTGCTGGTAGGTTTCTTGACATGGTCGTCTCGGTAGACTCGCATTATCCCCGTGTTCCAATCATACAACCGCTTCTGCTGATGCTTGGAGGAGCCCTCTTGCTGATTACCGTTGGCTGGCTACAAGCTGGCCTCGATACGCAGCAGGATGCAACTCTAAAACAAATCGAGGATCTTGCCCAGCTTCCTAAGGGCGAGTATTTAAAACCAGCCTTGCTTGGCTATCATCACCTTGGCGCAGACTTACTGTGGTTGAAACTGTTACAGGTAGTGGGAAACAAACGAAACAGTGCCGATGAGTACGAGTGGATCTATCACACCTTAGATGTGATCACCACACTCGATCCTCACTATGCCTATGCCTACTATGTCGGAGGAAATATTCTGGGTGATCTTGCCCAGCGTCCGGACCTAAGCAATCGGCTACTTGAAAAAGGAGCGGAGGCCAATCAGGCAGTTTGGTACATTCCATTTTTACTGGGATACAATTACTATTTTTTCCTTGCCGACCCTGTAAAAGGGGCGGAATATACGATGCGGGCAGCGTCTTTGCCGGGGCGTCCTGACTATCTCCCTGGACTGGCCACACGCATGGCTGCCGAGGCAGGAAACCCGAATACAGCCCTGGCCTTTCTTGAAGCCCGTGTGCGGGAAACACAGGATCCGGGAATGCAAGAAGTCTTGGCCACGCGCATGAATGAAGTTATCATTGAACGGGATATTCACCTACTCGAGCGTGCTGTGGAATTGTATCGAACAAGACACCAATCGCTGCCAACGACATTGGCGGCTCTGATCGAAGACCGGATTTTGCCGAATCTTCCGCTTGAACCGTTTGGCGGAGACTATCGCATCGATGTCCATACCGGATTAGTATCAAGCTCGACACACCCTGAACGGCTTCGCACGTTTTTCAAACGAAAAACCCCACCCATGTATAGATATCCAATGACTGCGCCATCCTATAGTTTTCCGAGAACATGGGAGTGACCCATGATGCCCAATTCTGATTTCGTCATCAAGACTGAACAACTCTCCAAGATCTTCAAGGTAGGATTTTGGGGCCGCCGTGTCACGGCTGTCAATGGACTGTCCCTCGACGTGCGCCGCGGCGAAGTGTTCGGATTTCTCGGCCCGAACGGCGCAGGAAAAACGACAACAATTAAGATGCTGATGGGGCTCATTTATCCCACAAGCGGCACAGCCTCAATCTTTGGCCATCCGATCGGCGCCCCCCAGGCCAAGGCCAAGCTCGGTTTTCTACCGGAATCTCCCTATTTTTATGACTACCTCACCGGTAGAGAATTTCTTCGGTTCTATGGTCATTTGTTCAGTTTCCGAGGAGCCATGCTGGAGAAGCGGATCGATGAGTTATTGGACACCGTTGGGATGTCTCATGCTCGCGACCTGCAATTGCGCAAATTCTCCAAAGGCATGCTTCAGCGGGTCGGCATTGCACAGGCATTAATCAATGATCCTGAATTAGTTGTGTTAGACGAGCCGATGTCTGGCCTCGATCCGATTGGACGCAAAGAAGTCCGTGACCTCATCCTCCGCCTAAAAGAATCCGGCAAGACAGTGATGTTCAGTTCTCACATCCTGCACGATGCCGAGATGCTGTGTGATCGCGTGGCCATGGTGATGAAGGGGCGGTTGGTTGCCTGTGGGCCAGTTTCGGAATTGATTGCACAGGGCACCACCCACGAAGTCGAGATGGTCATCGATCGACTGCTTCCGGAAGCTTTAGAACGGATCAGACCTTTGGCTGGGAAAGTTGTCCTTCAAGGCGAACGGGTCATGGTGGTATTGACGAGCCAGCAAGGTGTCGACCAGGCGCTCGATATAGTTCGGTCGGCCAAGGCTAAGCTCGTGGCGCTCACGCCGCACAAAGCCTCGCTCGAAGAACTCTTTATCCGCGAGGCAACAGTGACTCAGTCTACGAAGGAGGCGACCGTGTCATGAAAGTGTTATCGATTGCGCTGAACACATTTCGTGAGAATCTCAGGGACAAACTTCTGTATAACCTCCTTATTTTTGCATTGTTAATGATCGGCAGTTCCCTTCTGCTCATGCGGCTGACACTGGGGGAGTTCCACCGGCTGCTGCTGGACATCGGGCTCGGAAGCGTGAACATTTTCAGTGTCCTCATCGCCATTTTCGTCGGCATTGGATTGGTCAATAAAGAAATCGATAAAAAAACGATCTATACCATCGTATCCAAGCCGGTCGCCCGGTTTGAATTTCTCCTTGGAAAGTTTTTCGGGCTCACCATTACGCTGCTTGTGAACATACTGATCATGACGACCGGTCTACTCGCGGTGCTCATCGCTCAAAGTGTGCCCATCGAAGCGGTCCTCTTTAAGGCCATCGGCCTCATTTTACTTGAATGCATGGTGGTCACCGCGGTCGCGCTGCTCTGTTCAACCTTTACCAGCGCAACTCTGAGTGCCATTTTCACACTGGCTATCTATGTAATCGGCCATCTGACAGCGGACTTGAAAACGTTCGGCCTGAAAATGGAAGGTCTTGGTCGAAGTGTACTGGAGGGAATGTACTATCTGTTGCCCAACCTTGAACGATTTAATCTAAAAGGACACGTCACACATCAACTCGATGTGCCGCTCAATGATCTGGCGTTAATTGTCGCCTACGGCATGGCCTACACCGCCTTCCTGCTTCTGCTTGCGTCCGTCATTTTCCAACGACGCGACTTCGGCTAACCTCATCTTCATGGTCTATCTGAAGCCTGATAGAGTAACCGGAGATCAGAGACGTGATTTGTCTCGCGGCAGCAATGCACATGTCGTAGCCTATTCGCAGTCATTGGATCTAGCCTTGCTGAAGATGGATGAGGTCAAGACACCACTCCCGGTTGTGATACTTAGCGATTCGGAGACGACACACATCGGAGATCACGTCGTAGCTATCGGTCATCCTGAGCAGGGCGGGCTCTTGACCTTGACCACCGGTACAATCAGCGCGGAGTTCGACCATTTCAAAGGTATTCCAGGCAAGCAGGTGTTTCAAGCGGAGGCGGGGATTAATCGTGGAAATTCAGGTGGTCCCTTACTGAATCAGGAAGGCCGGATGGTGGGAGTCAATACCGCGATCGCGCGTATAGCCGCCGATGGGATGCCCATCGCAAGTATCAGTTTCTCCCTCAAGTCAGCCGTGGCAAAGCAATGGCTTGACCAGCAAAACGTCTTTGCCATGCCCCCCACTACTCACGCTGTTGTCCCCTCTACAACTGCCGCAGCTGAACATCCAACGCCCACACCCGCTCCACCTCCATTCGCTCAGCCAAAGGCCGGCGGTTCGGCTAGTTCTTCACCCAATCCTGCCACGATTGCACCCTCCACACCAACTCGACCCTATAATTTAGATCAGCTCGTGAGTGAACAGAGGAGGGCGGAAGCGGATCTTGAAAATATGATGATTGAGATGAGGGGAAGAGTAAAAGAACGATAGGGTTTACCACCCTACGAAGACAAGAGACCGGGGGATGGCCGGATCCGGCCATCACCCCCCAGTCTCTTGCCATAACCGATACCGGATCAGCTCGTGACGGCGCCTTCCGATGCGGAAGAGACATGCCTCGCATATTTTGCCATCACGCCGGAGGTATAGCGAGGTAGCGGCTGCTTGATCTTTTTGAGCCTGGCAGAAATTTCCTTTTGCGTAAGATTCACATCCAGCCGGCGTTTCGCAATATCGAAGGTAATCCGGTCACCGTTTCTAATTGCCGCAATCGGGCCCCCTCTTACCGCTTCCGGAGCAACGTGGCCGGCCATCAGGCCGTGTGTTGCGCCGGAGAATCGCCCATCGGTTAACAATGCGACGGAATCGCCGAGTCCTGCCCCGACAATGGCAGCCGTAACTCCCAGCATCTCGCGCATACCCGGTCCTCCCGAAGGGCCTTCGTACCGAATCACTACCACATCTCCAGCCTTAATCTGCCCGGCTTTGACTGCAACGAATGCATCTTCCTCTCGATCGTAGACCTTTGCCGGGCCGTGGAATTTCATCATGGAATGTCCGGCAACCTTGACCACGCAGCCCTCCGGTGCAAGATTACCCTTCAGAATGACCATGCCACCGGTCGGCTTGATCGGACTTGATAATGGACGGAGCACCTGTTGGGCTCGCGTCTCGATAGCTTTCGTCGCTTCTTCTCCAATCGTCAGCCCTGTGACCGTCGGCTGATTACCGTGAAGAATGCCTGCGTCAAGTAAGCGCTTCGCAACCAGGGTTGTCCCCCCAGCCGCATAAAGATCCGCGGCAGTAAACCGCGGTAGCGGCTGCTTGACCTTTTTGAGCCTGGCTGAAATTTCCTTCTGCGTGAGATTCACATCCAGCCGGCGTTTGGCAATATCGAAGGTAATCCGGTCGCCGTTTCTAATTGCTGCAATAGGGCCGCCTCTCACCGCTTCCGGAGCAACGTGCCCGGCCATCAAGCCATGTGTTGCGCCGGAGAATCGCCCGTCGGTCAACAGGGCTACGGAATCGCCGAGTCCTGCCCCGACAATGGCAGCCGTGACTCCCAGCATCTCGCGCATGCCCGGCCCTCCCGAAGGACCTTCATACCGAATCACCACCACATCGCCGGACTTAATCTGCCCGGATTTGACTGCGCTGAACGCATCTTCTTCCCGATTGTAGACTCTTGCCGGACCTTGGAATTTCATCATGGAATGTCCGGCAACCTTGACCACGCAACCTTCCGGCGCGAGGTTGCCCTTTAAGATGACCATGCCGCCGGTCGGTTTGATCGGGCTCGATAACGGACGAAGCACCTGCTGCTCTCGTGTCTCGATAGCTTTCTTCGCTTCTTCTCCGATGGTCAGCCCTGTTACCGTCGGCTGATTACCGTGAAGAATACCTGCGTCAAGTAAGCGCTTCGCTACCAGTGTTGTCCCTCCAGCCGCGTAGAGATCGGCGGCAGTAAACCGCCCCCCGGGCTTGAGATCGGCAAGCAACGGGACTTTGCGATTGATCTTGTCGAAATCGTCGATGTTCAGTTTAATCCCCATTTCGCGCGCCACTGCGAGAAGGTGGAGCACGGCATTGGTCGATCCACCCGTTGTTGCAACCGCAGCAATCGCATTCTCAAGCGACTTGCGGGTGATAATCTGCTTGGGCCGGACGTTCTGTTTGATCAATTCCATGACCATCTTCCCGCATTCGAAGGCGACATTATCCTTCTGCTGATCCATGGCAGGGACGCCGTTGCGCCCCATGGGTGAAATGCCCAGAAACTCGAAGGCAATTGCCATGGTATTGGCCGTAAACTGTCCGCCGCAGGCACCGGGGCCAGGGCAGGCGTGGTCTTCGAGGTCTTTCAGCTCAGCGTTGGTCATGTGGCCGGATGCGTGTTTACCGACGGCTTCAAAGACATCCTGAATCGTGACGTCATGCCCTTGGAACTTACCCGGCATGATGGAACCGCCGTAGAGCATGACAGATGGCAAATTTAACCTGGCAAGCGCCATGACTGTGCCAGGAATCGTCTTGTCGCAGCCGGACAGCGCGACAACTGCATCAAACAAGTGGCCGCGCGCGACTAACTCGATCGAGTCGGCAATCACTTCCCGGCTGATGAGCGAGGCCTTCATGCCCTCAGTCCCCATCGAAATGCCGTCCGAAACCGCGATCGTGTTGTACTCGATCGGTGTTCCACCGGCAGCACGAATCCCGGCTTTGACCCGCTCCGATAGCCGGCGAAGGTGGTAGTTGCACGGCATGACCTCGATCCAGGTATTGGCCACCCCGACGAGAGGCTTGGACAAATCATCGTCAGTAAATCCCACGGCTTTCAGCATTGCCCGGGCCGGTGCCCGGGACGGGCCAACCAGCAGATCATGACTCTTCAGTATTAAGTCTTTCGGCATAGCCTATTCTACTCGTCCTTTCTTTTCGTGCGTGTCGTGCGCAACGCACACAAGCGAATGCGATGCGGCCCGCAAGACGGCAATGCTATTGCACAGACATGTTGCTGGGTGGAGAAGGTGGTGCAACCTCGCCATATCCCGCATGCGGGTTCTTGCCATGAGGATTGGAGCCATGGGGCATGCCGCCGCCATGTGGATTGCCGTGCCCCATATCCCCCCCCTTGTGCTGATGCATCACTTTGTCGTGTTCGGTCTTTTCCTTCTCACGCTGCTCCGGTGTCAACATCGCCATCACCTCTCGCCGCATCTTGATCGCGGTCAAGCGAAGCAGTATCTGTAGATCTTCGCTCTGTTTCAGCTTCATTTCGATTGCAGCAACATCCGACTTATCGTCATCCGTGAGAGACTTCAGCTCACGCTCGGCAATTTGAATCTCAGCTTCTGCCTTGATACGAACCTTGTCCAGACTCAATTGGAAGTCTTTCAGTTTCGCTACTTGGTCCGCCGTCAGCCCGATGTCCTTTTCATGCTTGAGCAAGTGCCGGATCAAATGGCCGGTCCCGCTATGCATCATGCCTTTCCCGTAATCGCCCATTCCGCCGTGTCCACCATGGCCTCCGGTATGGCCGTAGCCGGGATCATTGGCCCACACACTCGTTCCCCCCAAGACCAGCATCAACATCGCTGCAACACCGCATGACACCGTCGTCCTTGTTACTCGCTTCATAGACTCCTCCTTTTTCTAAGAACACCGCTTTCGAACGGCTGAAAATGGCGCACACCCAACATCAGCCGTATGAATCATGGTCGGCTCGCCATTTACGCGCTGTAGCTTGCCATACAGGCCGAGGCAACGCAAGCAATCGCCAAGCACCGAATCGTAGGGGAGGGGGAGGAAGGGACGAAACGCGGCAGCTATCGAGTACATTTGCAGAGCCCGTATCTCGCGCTGATCTGTGATATTTCAGAGCTAGTCTTGTTGAGCTTTGACGATCAACTCAGCTCGCGGGTCCTGATGAGGCTGCCGAGCGAGTTGCTCGTACAGCAACCGTTCCTCATTTGACAGAGAAGACGACATCACGATTTGAAGAGTGAGAAATAGATCGCCGTGGGTGCCGGTCGCCGCCGGAAGGCCCTTTCCCTTGAGGCGCAACTTGCTATCTGCTCGACTTCCGGCTGGAATTTTGACGCGCACCGGTTCCCCCAGCGTCGGCGCCATCACTTCAGCCCCTAAAGCAGCTTCCCAGGGCCAGACGGGGAGAGTGGCATGGAGATCGCTGCCTTGCCGGCGAAATATTTTGTCCTCTTTAATTGAGACATGGAGGTAGAGGTCTCCGCGCTTTCCACCGTTGCTACCAGGCTGACCTTTCCCACCCACACGCACTCGCGTCCCATCGAGCACACCGGCCGGAATTCTGACTTCGATTGTCGTTGGTTCCATGCTGGTGCCTGATCCGTGACAGACCTGGCAGGAACGGCCCCTGGGCGATCCGCTTCCTCGACACGATCTACAGGACACCGGCTCCATGAGGGAGACCCGCTTCGTCACGCCGGACAGCACTTCCCGCAACGACAGCGCGACGTCGGTTTCCACATCCTCACCGTGCACGGCAAGTCCTCGTGGACCGCCGGTGCGCGCGTTACCGCCAAAGAGAGTCTCGAAAATATCTGAGAAGTCTCCTGTACTATACCCGGTACTGGCCCTGCCGCCGAATCCACCCCCGGTCTGCCGGCGCGCCTGCTCAAATGCCTCGGTTTGTTCCCATTGCGAACCGTACTGATCGTACTTTTTCCGCTTCTCAGGATCGGACAGCACTTCCTGTGCTTCATTGAGTTCTTTAAACTTCCGTTCCATCTCGACTTTTTTCGTGCCCGCATGGAGATCGGGATGGTACTGACGGGCAAGGCGCCGGTACGCTTTTTTAATGTCGTCGGCGGAGGCTTCCCGTGAAAGGCCGAGAACCTGGTAATAGTTGCGTGAGGAAGAGGCCATCCGTTTGCCTGTATCGTGTCAGTGCGGGACCGCGCTTTTCGCCCGCGCCATGAGCTTGCAGTACGAACAACTTTCGGCAGTCGTCGGCTGACCACATGACATACAAGGGTGCAATATCGTCTGGTCTTTTTCAGCCATTGTCGTCGGCGCAGAAGTCGCACCTTGTTTACGCTGCTTCTCCAGAAACCCCCAATAGAAATATTGCTTCGTGCCGGGGGATTCCGTCTCCAGTCTATTCAAGACCTCCTTATACAGAAGCGTCCTTGCCCCTTGAGCCATTGGACATTCATCCACGATATAATCGATTTTATTTAAGACACAATAGGCAGCGAGCTCACGTTCCGTCAATCGATAGAGTGGTTTCACCTTCTTGGCAAAACCTTCTACGGAAGCGGGCAAACTGGGGCCCTGTTTTTCCAGATACTCCTCTTGCCAATGCAGCACATTACCAAGAAGGCGGGCGGCTTCGTCATCGAGATTATGGCCGGTGGCCATGACATCGTACTCTTTTTCAATCGCTGCCCGGTTAAACTGGTAGCGTTTGATTGTGCCGCACGTCGAACAGGTAGGGCGATGGACCAGCTGGGCCAATTCTTTAATCCCGGCGCCCGCTTCCTGTTCAACGGTATGCGTGTGCAGTGTGGCGCCCAGTGGCGTCGCAATCATCTTCGCATAACATTGAACTTTGTCATGCGATCGCTCTGAATAGCCTGCAATACCCAGATGTACATATAACGCGTCTGCGCGGTAACCCAGGGTTAGGAGAATATGCCAGAGCGCCAGGCTATCTTTGCCGCCCGAGACGGCCACAAGAATGCGATCGTCTGGACCAAACATCGCTTGCGACTTGATCGCCTTCGCGACTTGATCATGGACAAAATAATTGAAACATGGCTTGCAAAAGGCGGCATTGTGCCGTGGCAACTTCATGACTGCTTTTGTTTTGCATTTTGTACAGTTCATACAGCTGTGAATTCTACGAGCAGCACGGAATGAATGCAAACTTCTTTGCTCTTATGAAAACCAACTCAGTTATACGATGAAGTCGATACGGCAATCTGGTATGGTACGTGGTGAATACGATTAGAGTGGACGCCTTCATACGAAGGCAGGGCAAATCCATAAGTTGACATAATCTATCTTATCGGACCATGAGTCTTGAATTCTTCGGCCGCCTTCATAAGGAACTGTCGATCACTGGCAGCGCGCTGTACGAAATCCTCCTCTCGATTTCAGAGCGCGTAAATCGCAAAACACAGATCATTCGCCTTCACTGGCACGCGTCGGGAATACTTCAACGAATCGATGAGCTCACCGCAGAGGTCGGCCGACAGATTGTCGACCACGTCGGTCACCCGCTCTCACATCCGCACCAGCATGATTCAGCAATGGACACGACCGTGTCACACGCGGTGGCCAGGGTACAGGAGCTGAAGCAGTCATTAACACAAATTGACGCACAAATTCGCGAGCTTAAACTTGAAGCGATCCATGAGGACTTTCTTAAGCTGCAGCACGACTTGCTGGTTCGATCAGCCAAGATTGAGCGACTCACAATTACCAGGCACGCCGCTGCCGTTGGCCAAGCAATCGGTGCCATGCCTCGATCGTCCTCGGTCCACATTGCATCCGTCTTACGCGGACCATTCCTTCTCGCTCCGTCCGAGGGACTGATCTTCCGGACCGATGATATCGTCGTCTTAATTGGAATAGAATCCGAGTTAGATCGGCTGGCACTATGGTTTACCAGCCAACGCACACTCAACACGACGACAACTAAATCCGCGTAGACTGAAGCGCAGTGACGCGCATTCTTGAACATATGGTTCTTCCTCATGTTCACGAGACACGTTGCTCATAATAATCGGCAGGTAGTCCTGCTCCTTCTCCTGCTGCTTCCCGCACTGGTATATCCAGAGCTTGTTCGAGCAGATTCGAAGACAGCTGCCGTCCGCGCAGAGCCACCAGGCATTCGTCTTCTTGAAGAAATTCAGTCTGTGATTACCGACCTGGCTGAACAGGCCAAGCCATCCGTTGTGAATCTGTTTCCTCTTCCAAATACCGGCCGGTCTCGTGAAGGATCTGGAGAACGCACGCCGAATGCCTCAGGATCAGGCTCTGGCCTGATTATCGACAGCAACGGATACATCATCACGAACAATCACGTCATCGGCGATGCAAACGAGATCGAAGTCCGGTTTTCCGATAAGACTAAATTAGTGGCGACCGTGGTGGGCAAAGATCCGGATACCGATCTGGCTCTTCTCAAAGTGACGACAAACCAGCCGCTCCCTGCTGCTCATTTTGGCGACTCGACTTCTGTGAAAGTAGGGCAATGGGTCCTTGCAGTGGGAAATCCCTTTGGGCTCGACCGCACGGTCACGCTCGGAGTCGTCAGCGGCATCGGACGGGAAAACATGAACCTATCACGATACGAAAACTTTATTCAGACCGATGCGTCAATTAATCCCGGCAATTCCGGCGGACCGCTGTTCAATCTCCACGGCGAAGTGATCGGGATTAATACGGCCATCATCAATTTTGCCCAAGGCATTGGCTTCGCCATTCCCTCAAATATGGCCAAGCAGGTTATCGAGCAACTCCTGGCAAAGGGCAAAGTGATGCGGGGATGGCTCGGTGTCGGCATTCAACCGATGACGCCTGAATTGGCCAAGAAATTTGGCATGCCCGAAAACGAAGGGGTTCTCGTCAATGA
>JABMDH010000034.1:0-7209 GCA_015904075.1 Nitrospira sp. | reverse complement strand
CAGAGGGGCTGACCTTCCGGACCGACGACATCGTCGTCTTAATTGGAGTAGAATCCGAGGTGGATCGCCTCGTAGCATGGTTTACCAGTAAACGTACTCTGAATGCTGCGACAACGAAATCCGCGTAGACCGCGACGCAGTGTTCTGTGTTCTTGAACATACGATTCTTTCTCATGTTCACGAGACAGTTTGCTCATGATAACCTGCGTCAGCAGGTAATCCTGCCCATTCTCCTGCTACTTCCTGCACTGGTACATCCAGAGCTTGTTCGCGCAGAGCCGAATGCAGACGCCGTTCGCGCAGAGCCGCCAGGTATTCGTCTCCTTGAAGAAATTCAGGCCGTAATTACTAACCTGGCCGAACAGGCCAAGCCATCCGTTGTGAATCTGTTTCCTCTTCCGAATACCAGTCGATCTCGTGAAGGATCTGGAGAGCGTACGCCAAATGCCTCAGGATCTGGCTCTGGCCTGATTATCGACAGCGATGGATACATCATTACGAATAACCACGTGATCGGCGATGCAACCGAGATTGAAGTCCGGTTTTCCGATAAGACCAAACTGGTGGCGAACGTGGTCGGGAAAGATCCTGATACTGACCTAGCTCTTCTCAAAGTGACGGCAAGCCGGCCCCTCCCCAACGCTCGTTTTGGCGATTCCGCTTCCGTGAAAGTCGGACAATGGGTCCTTGCAGTGGGGAATCCCTTTGGGCTCGACCGCACGGTAACTCTCGGAGTCGTCAGCGGCATTGGACGGGAAAACATGAACCTGTCGCGGTACGAAAACTTTATTCAGACTGATGCGTCGATTAATCCCGGCAATTCCGGTGGACCGCTGTTCAATCTCCGCGGCGAAGTGATCGGGATCAATACGGCCATCATTAATTTTGCCCAAGGCATCGGCTTCGCCATTCCATCAAACATGGCCAAGCAAGTCATCGAGCAACTCCTGGCAAAGGGCAAAGTGGTGCGGGGATGGCTCGGTATCGGCATTCAACCAATGACACCTGAATTAGCCAAGAAATTCGACGTGACCGAAAGCGAGGGGGTTCTCGTCAATGAGGTCTTTGAAAAAGATCCAGCCGCATCGGCGGGCATTAAACCGGGCGATATTATAATGAAAATTAACGGGAGCCCAGTCGATTCGCCGAACAAGTTGTCACGGCTGATCGGCGCGCTCACTCCCGGCGCAACTGCACACATTGAAGTCGTTCGCGACGGCAATCGCCTCGTCTTGGATATCCCATTGAGTGAGCGGCGTGATGCCATCACCGCCGCAACCACTCCACAAACCAAGATGGATCTAAAGCTCGGCCTCGATGTGCAGGATTTAACTCCGGGGTTGGCAGAGACCTTGAATTTACGCGAGTCGAAGGGAGCGCTCATCGCAAAAATCGAAGCCGGCAGTCTGGCCCACGCCGAAGGCCTCCAAGTAGGCGACCTGATCAAGGAAGTGAACCGCGCAGAAGTGACTTCAGCCACGGATTTTCACTCGGCGATCTCGCGTCTCCGGCGAGGAGACACGATCTTGCTCCGGGTGCTGCGCGAGAATCGGGCCTTCTATGTCGTGCTCAAATCCACTGAGTGATCGCATTCAGCATATCTCATGAAATATGCAGACCGCCTCGCCGACGACGCGAAGCGAGCGCAGGACGGAACGAGCGTGAGTTCCGTGCTTGCGAGATACGCTCATGGACGACGAGCGATCACGCCTTTCAGTGCGCTCCCACAGCCTGCCGTTCTGTCTTGTGCTGTTCGACAATCTTGACTGCCAGCTCACGCGGCACTTCCTCGTAACGGGCAAACTCCATCACATAACTTCCCCGTCCGCCTGTCATGCCATTCAGCGCTGGCGCATACTTCAGCAATTCAGCAAGCGGCACAAGCGCAACAATCTGCTCGGCGTGATCATTCGCGTTGACTGAAAGGATGCGACCTCTGCGCGCATTCAGGTCGCCCATCACGGCTCCGACAGCGTCCGTTGGAGCTTCGACCTCAACCGTCATCATCGGTTCCAGCAACACCGGCTGCGCCATTTCCATCGCTTTTTTGAAAGCCATCGACCCTGCAATTTTAAATGACATTTCTGACGAATCCACCACATGGTACGAGCCGTCGTACACAGCGACTCGGACATCGACGACAGGAAATCCGCCCAGCACCCCTTCATGCATCGCCTCGCTCACTCCTTTTTCCACCGCGGGAATGAAGTTTCGGGGAATGGTTCCGCCGACGACACGATGTTCGAAGATGAATCCCCCGCCACGCGGCAAGGGCGACACTTCCAACCAGCAGTCCCCATATTGCCCGTGGCCACCCGTCTGCTTCTTGTATTTACCCTGCGCACGCGCTGTCGCGTGCACGGTTTCATGGTAGGGAATCTTCGGCGTATGTAGGATGACATCGGCCCCAAATTTCCGGTGGAGTTTCTCCAACGCCAGATCCATATGGAGTTGACCAAGACTACTGAGCACCATCTCTTTGGTCTCCATGTTGCGCACAAATGCCAGCGTTGGATCTTCCTCAATCAGCTTATGCAGGCCGAGACTGACTTTCTCGATCTCCGCCTTCGACTTGGCCTCAATCGCAAATGACAGGACCGGCCGAGGCAGGCCGATCGCCGGATAGCAAATCTGATTCTTCTCCTCACACAGCGTATCACCGGTGTGTGTGTCGTGTAATTTCCCGATGGCCACGATTTCTCCTGCCGATGCCGAAGCAACCGGAGTATGCCGTTTTCCGAAGAGCGTATAGAAATGTCCCAGTTTCTCGCGCACCAACCAGCAGTCCCCATATTGTCCGTGGCCGCCCGTCTGTTTCTTGTATTTACCCTGCGCACGCGCTGTCATGTGCACGGTTTCATGATAGGGAATCTTCGGCGCATGCAACGTGACGTCAGCCCCAAATTTCCGATGGAGCTTCTCCAAAGCCAAATCAATATGGAGTTGACCAAGACTGCCGAGCACCATCTCTTTGGTCTCCGAGTTGCGAGAAAACTCCAGCGTCGGATCTTCCTCAATCAGCTTATGCAGACCGAGACTGACTTTCTCGATCTCCGCCTTCGACTTGGCCTCAATCGCGAATGACAGAACGGGTCGAGGCAGTCCAATCGCCGGATAGCAAATCTGATTCTTTTCGTCACACAACGTGTCACCGGTGTGTGTGTCATGTAATTTTCCGATGGCCACGATCTCTCCAGCCAATGCTGACGCAACAGGAGTATGCCGTTTGCCACAGAGGGTATAGAAATGACCCAGCTTCTCACGCACCTGTTTCGACGCGTTCCACACGAGAGAATCCGCCTCGACGGTTCCTGAAAGCAGACGACAATACGACAGTCGTCCGACGAACGGGTCGATCAGTGTTTTGAATACAAACGCGGAGAATGGTTCCTGCACACTCCCCTTCCGTTCACATGACCGTCCTGTATCCAGCTGGACGCCCTGCACAGGATGCGCGGCACAGCGTTCGCCTGGTGATGGCAACAAGGCTGCCATTGCATGTATCAGCGGCCATATCCCTAGATTGCGCACTGCGGAACCGGCGTACAGTGGAAACACCTGTCTTCGCAGGATACCAGAGCGAAGGCCTGAGAACAGCGCGTCATGATCCAGAGCTCCCTGGGCGACATAGGCGTCCAGCAGGCCATCCTCGGTTTCCGCTACGGCTTCCATAAGCCTGACATGTCCCTCCTTTGCAGCAGATTCCAGATGAACAGGTATCGGCAAGGTCTCTACCCTGGGAGTCGACGGCCCGGACCGTATGAACTGCTCTTGGAAGAGGTCAATCACTCCCTCCGTCTGAGGACCGAGGCCGACCGGTAGAACCATGGGAATAGGAATACAGTCAAGTTGTGTGCGGCACATCTCCAGCGCATGTTGGATCGACGCACCGTCTCGATCCAATCCGTTCACAAAAAACAGACAGGGTAGACCAAGTTCTCCGATGCGCCCCCACAGACGCGACAACTCAGTGCGAACACCGGCCTGCCCGTCGAGCACAATCAATACGGCATCGACGGCCCGCAATGCGGAGAGTGGTTCACCGAGTAGGCTGAGTGCACCGGGAGGATCAAGCAGCGAGATAGCGGTCTGATTCCAAGAAAACTGAAGTACGCTGGTACTGACGGAACTGCGGTGGTGCAGTTCTTCCGGTTCAAAGTCCGATACGGTTGTGCCCTGTGAGATGGAACCGAGAATGGGAATGGCTCCGCTGGCGAAGAGAATCGCCTCGCTGAGAGATGTCTTGCCTGCACCGACGTTGGACACAATCGCGACATTCCTCATGGACTCCATACGGATATTATCCATGGTCTGCCCTCCTCATCGATTGCGCACGGTTTAGAGCATGTCTCCCCTCCCTGTCTTACTCCCTACTGGGTTGTCCTTTGATCCAGCCCTGATCAGCAAAACTTACATACCGCCCGTCGCCAAGAATCACATGATCCAGCACAGGAATGCCCAGTAATCGGCCAGCCTCCGCCAAACGGTCTGTCAGATGGCAATCCTCCAAGCTTGGAGTCGGATCGCCACTGGGATGGTTATGCAAAAAGATTACGGCAGCGGCAGACTCACGAACCGCAGCGGCGAACACTTCTCGCGGATGCACGAGACTGAGAGTCAACGTTCCTTCCGACACAGTAGATTCTTTGATCACGGTGTTCTTGGCGTCCAACAGCACAACCTTGAAGAGTTCCTGCTTACGATCGCGCAGGATCGGGTGGAAATGCTTGAAGAGATCAGCGCTTGAGGAGATGCGCGTGCCGGTCGAAAGCGGGGCAGCCAGCGATCGGCGCCCTAATTCTACTGCGGCTTTTAGCTGAGCGGCTTTTGCAGGTCCTATCCCAGGAATCGCACAGAGTTCGTCAATCCCGCACATAGCCAACCCACCGATACTTCCGACTCGGCCAAGCAATTCGATTGCAACTTGTACAGCGGAAGAGTCCCGACGACCGGTTCTGAGAAGAATGGCGAGCAGTTGCGCATCTGATAGAGCGTCGGGGCCCTTCGCCATCAGCCGCTCACGCGGACGTTCAGTTTCAGGCCACTGCGTAATTCCCTTTGCCAGCCTCTTACCTGTCATCGCAGCCATCTTTGACGCACAAAAAATGACACCCCGGACGTTTTCGTACTAGCTGGTCATGCCATTTTTGCCATTGTGTGAACTACGTAGACCATAACTCATTGAAATATCGTGATGTAACAAATTGGTGCATCTCTTGCTTAGTACGTCAGCAGCTGTAAACCTAGCCACCTGGGAGGAAGTGATGGAATGTCCGAAGTGCAAAGGCATGATGATGTTGGAGCGATTCTCCGATTTCTTTCTTATTTTCTACGCATGGAAATGCATCAACTGCGGCGCGATCATTGATCGCACGATCTCCAATAATCGACGAAAAAGCCTTGCAGCACGCGACGCGCAGCCCGTCACGACCCGATAGTTTAATAGGCCTCTATCGACCCTGATCCGCACGACGGCTTGCTGAGTGACGGTTAGACGGATCGGGATAGGACCGGACCGGTTTCTCATTCACCCTGTATTATAGTCTCCCTCTATTCGACCGTCAAAATGATGTCGCGCGTACCCGGCACAGCCGTCAATCCGCGTTCCGCTGTATAAATCCCGCAACGTTTCACGTTGACGTCTGGATAAAACTCATCCGCACGGACGTTCTTGACCCCTTCAAAAACGCTATGTTAGAGTCTCCCGGGCTGGGCGAACCTGTAGTCATTTGCTATGCGCGTCATTGCAGGAATCCATCGAGGCCGTCGTCTTCGTGGCCCCCAAGGATCGCGCTTACGGCCGACCTCCGACCGAGTCCGGGAGGCATTGTTCTCGATTCTTGGCAATCGCCTTCCCTCTGGCCGAGTACTAGATCTCTATGCAGGAACCGGAGCGATCGGGATCGAAGCCATAAGCCGAGGCGCCATGCATGTGACCTGTGTTGAATCAGATATTGAAGCACTGAAACTCTTACGTCAGAATATGCTGGACTGCGGGATAGCCCATCACATCACTGTGTACGCACATACCGTCAAACAATTTCTCAACCGACCGGAACAGTGGGAAGGCCCTTACGATATCGTATTTGCCGATCCCCCCTACGCTCTCGCACACGATCTGGAATCATTGTTGACTCAGACTGTCACTGAACGCCTCCTGACCCCCGACTCCTGGCTCATCGTTGAGCATGCAGAGAAAACGACTCTTCCTCTTTCTCTGGGCTCCGCCGCCTATGTGCGCCGGTATCGCTATGGCGACACGGCCCTCTCTTTATATTCCTCTTCAGGCACGGTCTTACGATGAAGATCGGTGTCTACCCCGGCACATTTGATCCTGTTACCCATGGCCATACCGATATTATTACGCGAAGCTTACGTGTTTTTGATAAAGTCATCGTTGCGGTCGCGCCCAATCCAGCTAAACATCCACTCTTCAATCTTGCCGAACGACTTGATATGGTCACGCTGGTTATGAAAGGGGTCGATCAAGTGGAAGTGATGACGTTCGACGGACTCTTAGTCGACTATGTCGAGCGCGCCAACGCACATGCTATTATCCGTGGACTGCGCGCCATCTCGGACTTTGAACATGAATTTCAAATGGCTCTCATCAACCGCAAATTGGCCAGGAATGTGGAAACCGTCTTCCTGATGCCGAGCGAGGAATATTCATACTTGTCTTCTACGATCATCAAAGATGTGGCGCACCATGGCGGCAGCTTGGCTGAATTTCTTCATCCCGAAGTGGCTCGTCGGCTCCACGAACGAATTCGGAGTCTCAAATCATGAAACTTGCCGCACGTGTCGGCCGCATTACGCCTTCCCCGACGTTGGCGATGACCGCAACAGCCAAAGCCATGGCGGCACAAGGACTTGATGTCGTCGACTTTTCATCGGGAGAACCGGATTTTGATACTCCGGATCCGGTCAAAGCCGCGGCTGAGGCGGCCATTCGGGCCGGTTTCACAAAGTATACGCCGTCGTCGGGCACC
The DNA here is from genome assembly GCA_015904075.1 of Nitrospira sp. Next base: position 217 of record JABMDH010000034.1, on the reverse strand, counting down.
GACGAATTACGCCAAGCCATCATCGACAAGTTACAGGGTGAGCACGGGCTCCAGTATGAGAAGTCGCAAATCTTGGTCTCGTGTGGCGCAAAGCACTCGCTCTACAACTTAGCGGAAGCGCTTCTTGAAGCCGGCGATGAGATCATCATCCCGACGCCCTATTGGGTCTCGTATGCCGACCAAGCGATGTTAAATGATGCGACGCCGGTTCTTCTGC
>JABMDH010000033.1:8229-13611 GCA_015904075.1 Nitrospira sp. | reverse complement strand
TACGGGCTCGCCATTGTAATGGGTGTCATGCTTTCCACGGTTGTTGGGTTGGCAGCGGAACCGGGCGAAATAGAAACGTTTGTGAAGGCACGCATTGAAATCGGCGAGATGATGATGAATTATTTTCAGGGCGGAACGCAGTTTGCCGAGGGACAGCGACCTTCTCCGGAACAGATGAAGGAAATGGGAGCAGATATCAATGCGAAGCTCAGCACGCTACTCGCCAAGCATAACTTGACTGTTGCGGACTATCGTAAGCGCAGTCCGGAGATCTTTGCCGATGATACGGCGGTGAAGGGCTTTCTCAACGGGCATCCAGACTTAAAAAAGCGGTATGAGGCGCTGCCGTTGGATCGAATGGGCCGAGGGGGCAGTACAGGGCGTGGATATTGATAGGGATGGCCCCTGGAGATACGACGTATCAGTACCCTTTCCATCTGCGGTCCCCATCAGAATCGATTGCATGAAAGTGTTCAGTAGATGAGGTGAACTCACCGGGGCTGAGGGCCGATCAAGCAGCAATAACAAAGTCGTGAAAGGATTCGGCAATGAAAAATGTTGAAATGACTGTCGAGGGTACATGGTTGACGATCAAGGTTGATCTTTCGAAGGAGTTTGGGCCGTCGGCATCGGGCAAGACGATCATCATTGCGTCAACAGAAGGAAATGTCACGATTCCAAATCGCCAGGAGAAGGTGGGGTTGAACGTGTATCGAAAAAAATAATCCTGCCGGACGCGCGGCGTCTCGTTTTTTCCGCAAGCGAATGATTCTTTTGATCTTCTCCGCCTATTCCCTCTTCGACGATTTTTGAGCTTGTCCCTTGACAGATTTGGAACGCCGCTCCAGGCTTGCGTATTGGACCAGGATCCCCAGAAAAGCGTTGAGGCTGTGGATAAAAAATCAGCTTATCAATGCAGGAGACGCTCCAGGAGCGCTGATTTCATCATGTCAAGTCGTCCAGGCCTAGGAATGCGGAAAAAAATAAGAAATTCTGCTTCCAGCCACAATTACTAGGGGCATGCCCATGACACGGCAGACGCCTAAAAAGTAGGCATTGTGAAGCGATGTGTGGTGGATTCACATGTTTCTGCACGCACGCAGGAACTTGTTCACAGGATTATCCACAGAACATGGGGACGAGAGCATTCGTCCCAAATCTTGTGCGGATGTTGATTGATTTTCAGATTATTTTGATGTCGTGCGGGGCGACCGTCGTCATGCGGCCCGCGATTAGACAAGGGGGGCCAAGCCAGTTGCCTTGAACGTCACTGCGGGGTAGGCTGCTCTCGGGTGAAGATCGCTACAGAGACGGTTGGATTCTATGACAGGAGGAGATCCATGGTAATTGTTGCAGTGCTCGCGCTGCTTGCAGTGTGGACGGGTGCCGTACAGGCTCATGATGAGCTCAGGCCGGAGCCGTCGACGATCACGGTGTCGGCGACCGGCAGTCTGGCGTTCGCGCCGGACCAGGTGTTTGTGACGTTCGGCATGGACACCGCAGCCCGCTCGTTGGCCGATGCTCAACGGCAGAACAATGCCGTGATGACCAAGGTCATGGAGCGGCTTCGGGATCAGCATATCGAGAAGGAGCGTATCCAGACTTCGTTATTCACGGTGTCTCCTCAGTACAAACCGCCTCCCAAGCGTTCCAGCGACGCGCCGCCTGCTTCGCCGGAGATCATTGGGTATCTGATGAGCAACACAGTGACGGTGGACGTGCGGAACTTGGAAAAGGTCGGCAGGGTGATTGAAGATGTTCTGGCCGCGGGTGTCAACCACTTTCAGGGGCTACATTGGGCGTTGCGCGATGAGCAGTCGGCGAGATTGAATGCATTGAAGGTCGCTGCGGCCAGGGCCCATGAAAAAGCGGCTGCGGTGAGCGAGACCTTGAGCGTGAAACTTGTGCGGGTGCTCTCAGTCAATGAAGGCGGCCACGTAGTTCGGCCGGCGCCCCATATGGCGCGGTCGATGATGGCGATGGATGCAGAGGGAGGGGCACCACCGATCTCTCCGGGCGAAATGAAGGTCGAAGCGACCGTGACGCTGGTCTACGAGATTGCACCGAACTGATTGCGAAGGTCCGTTCTGTGCTGTCCTCGTAGTTGGAACTCTCAAGAAGGTTGACTGATAACGTGACGTATTGTGGAGATCATTCTGCTGACGTAGGAGAGGACTGGATCAGTGACTACTCTTCCGACTTCGCTCCACCTTCCCAAAGTTTGATTGTGCGGTCCCAGGAGGCGGTGGCGAGTCGTTTGCCGTCTGGTGAAAAGGTTATGCAGCGGACGGCGCCGGTGTGATCCTTGAGCGTTCGGAAGTTCCTGCCTGTGGCCAGGTCCCAGAATTTGATGGTCTGGTCGTCGCTGGCACTGACCAGGACTTTTCCATCCGGCGAGACGGCCAGGCTGCGGATCCAGCCTGTGTGGCCGGTGAGGGATTTCTTTTCGATGACCTGGGGCATGTCAAACAGCTTGATGGTGCGATCCCGGCTGCCGGTGATCAGCATCTTCGCGTCAGGCGTGAAGGTCATGGCGCCGATCCAGTAATCCATGGGCTTTTGAAAGCCGCCGTCGTCTTCGATGTAGTAGCCGCGCGTCTCGGTCGAGTCTTCGACGCCCCGCCGCCAATGCCCGTCGTGCAGCACTTTTTCCTCGCCGCTCGGGAGCACTTCCCAGATCTTAATCTTCCCGATGTCGGTGCCGTGGGCAAGGTGAATGCCGTCGGGTGAGAAGGCGACGCAGACGGACCAGTGATGATCATATTCGTCTTTACCCAGCAGCGTCATCAGCTCGGTGCCGGTGGTGACTTCCCAAATCTTGATGTCCTTGTTGTGGCTGCCGCGCGCCAGCATGAGGCCGTCGGGCGACAGTGAGAGGGTCAGTCCATCGGGGGAGAAGGCGACGGTCCAGATGCCATGCGAATGGCCGCGGAAGGTTCTGACCTCGCGGCAGTCGAGTTTCCAATAGTCTAGAAAGTCGGTTGGCGGTGTCTGCGCTGTGCTAGCGGCAGATCCTGGAAGTGAGCCCGGTAGCGAAGGCGTCATGGTGTGTTCCGGCATCATCGTGATGGTATAAGATTCTCCGGCAGGTCCTTGATTGCCGTTCGATCAGGCCGGTATAATTTTCGCCAAGCCTGCGAGATCGTAAGAGATGCTCTGCGGGCAAGTCAACCCTTCGATCGCCACATGTGTGAGAAGGAACGTACTCAGGGGTCACGCCGGGTACGTTCAAGGGCACCGTCGAAACGTCAAGCCGGTCACGGAGTATCTCAGTTCGCCGGCTTGTGTCGGCCCCCGACCACCTAATCAATAGCGATTTTCACGGTTCGAGGTCTCATGATGGAAATCAGGTTTCAGCCCGCGTTGCTGCAAGAAGTCATCGATTCTTTCGTTGAAAAGACGGAGCGGGAAGGCGATCCGACCTATTACAAAGAGTTTCATGAACATGCCGATCCGATCTACGAGAAATTCATGCTCGAAGACCGGGAAGGAGAGTTCAAGAAGCTCTATCAGTATCTCTTCGGGACATGGGGCTTTTCCGATATCGTACGGGACTCGTTTAACGAGTATCCATTATTGAAGAGCAAGGTAGGGATTGTGCTGGTGAAGGGTGTTCTGAAAGAAGATCAGGAGGGTGTCGATATTCTGCGCAAGTGGGGATCGGTGGAAAAAGAATTGGCGAGAGAGTTCGAGGAGAAGGGGCTGAAAGGCGTCGGAATCAAGCTGATTCCACGCCGATTCTACGATCCGGCGTTGACGCGGTACTGCCGCCACGAGCTGATGCATATCTCCGACATGATCGATCCGGTGTTCGGGTACGATCCGGATACGAAAGTGGGACAGAATCCAGGCGAAGAAACGCTGATCTTGCAGCGCTACCGGGTGCTGTGGAGCTTGAGTGTGGATAGCCGGCTGGTCGCTGCAGGGAAAGAGCCGATGTTGAGCAAGGAGGATCGGTTCAAGGAGTTCCGGTCCTGGTATCGGAAAATCGCGCCGCTTCAATTGAAGTCGGTGTTCGAAGGGCTGTGGCAGACGTCGTATTTCACGCATTCTGAATTGATCGAGATGGCCACCGACACACTTCGCGTGATGGATCGCGCGGTCGATGTGGAGGGCGGCGAAGTGCCGGAGAGCGAAAATAAGGTCATGCTCATGCCGGGCTTTCCCTGCCCGTTGTGCCGGTTTCCCACCTATTCCTGGGTGGAAGACATGGGGAGCAAGATCGAGTCGTATGTGCTCGATTTTATCCGGGAGAATCATCCGGGATGGGACGTGGAATTCGGCGCCTGTGATCGCTGTGTGGAGGTATATAAGTTGCGTGCCGACGGCGTGATGTAAGCTAGATGGCGAACAACACTGCGTTATGCGTCAATCGTCAACCGTCATTCGACAAGATGGGCAATGGGTTGCCGCCTGTTACGTTTGACGTATGACGACTGACGAATTACGAGATCCCTGTGGCAACTGATCCCTCATACGGCCGGCGCGACTTTATCAAGGATTCGGTCCGCTCGGTGGCGAAGGCCGCGCAAGAGTTTTCCAGGGAAGCTGATGCCGCTCCGGCGAAGGAGTCGGCGCCGGTTCGTGCGGATTGGCTCCGTCCGCCCGGCGCTGTAGGGGAGGCGCTTTTTCTCGAACGTTGTACGCAATGCGGGGATTGTATCAAGGCTTGTCCGCCCGGCGCGATCATCGCGCACAGCCATGATGCGACCCCCGTTCTGTTCGCCGACCAGTCGCCGTGTCTGTTATGCGAAGATTTTCCCTGCATCGCAGCCTGCGCAACCGGCGCATTGCTGCCGGTTGACAGTCTTGCCGATGTCCGCATGGGGCTGGCGGTCGTATCCCATCGGTTGTGTACGGCCGGGCAAGGTTGTTATGCCTGTGTGTCGAAATGTCCGACACACGCGCTTGCTATGGATGTGGCGTCGCTCCAGCTTACCGTGACGGCCGGAGTCTGTGTCGGGTGTGGTGTGTGCGAGATGGTGTGTACAACCGTCAATGACCATGTAGCGATCCGCGTCACCCCTGCCGGCCGGCGTGCGGAGATCGGTCGGTGACCGGTTTCAGGAGCAGTTCGCCCTTGACATACACCCGGCCATTTCATATACATACAAAGTCTCCGGTCTCAGAATCCGGTTGTTGCGCGGGTGGGCGAGCTCATTGTGAACGGGGCGGGTGTCTCCTGACATGACTCGACAGCCCGGAGGACAAATGAATGCCAAGTAAACAGCCTGTGTCGGGTACATCTCCTTCCGCTGCTGCCGTGATTCCGGCTCCCTCGACGATCAAGGATTCCCCTGCGGTCGAACGCGCCTTGAATCGCAGCAAATTGTATCTGTTGATTTCCTGGAGCCTGCTCTATCCGGAAGACGAGGAGTTTCT
>JABMDH010000033.1:5972-8129 GCA_015904075.1 Nitrospira sp. | reverse complement strand
CATTGGAGCGGGTTTGGACGCGTATTCAGCATCTCCAGGCAAGTTCTGGAGCAAAAAAGATACTCTTGCGCCCGCGACAAGAACAACTCCTTCGTTTGCTTAAAGACTGGGGAGCGATGACACCGAAAGAGCTTCGCGAGGGTCTGCGCGTGTCCAAACAAGGAGCCATGGACCTCTTGAATCCGCTCTTGGAAGCCGGGTTGGTACAACGTAGCGGGACGAAGAAATCGGGACGGTATAGCGTTGCCTAAATATCCAGGAAGCAATGGATGGATTGTGGGTCTCTCATGACAACAAATCTTAATATCCATAGAAACTTTGGTCAAACTGGACAGGTCGCAACGTATCCTGAAATTGAGAGAGGCTTGTTTATGCGTTCGAAGCGGTCCTGAAACGGTTTGGCATTCCGATCCAGCCAGGCTCTGAGCTTGAAAAGGCGTACTGTTCTGTTCTGGAGGTGCTGGGTGAGAGTATATTTGTGATCCACGGGAAGATATCCGATATAAACGCAGAGAAGGCTCTGCTGGTGTTTCGGCACATCGACCCTCCGAAGATTCATGATCTGACCGAACTCTATGCGCTGTTGCCGGACGGTCTGCTGGCTGATTTCAACGCACGTTTACTCGAAGAACTGAATCCCTACTCGATAGAAGGACGATATCCTGGAGTGTGGGAGCCGGTTGAACAAGGGGAAGCGCTTCGTGCGGTTGAGGCTGCAAAAACGATCCGTCAGGTGATTCGCCGAGTCTTACCTGCTCACTGCCTCGTCTGACGCTATAGGTCACAAGGAAGGGATAGTCTGATGTTTGCAGGCTCCCTCTGTCTACTCTTCCGCCTTCGCTCCACCTTCCCAGAGCTTGATCGTGCGGTCCCAGGAGGCGCTGGCGAGGCGTTTGCCGTCGGGTGAAAAGGTCACGCAGCGGACAGCACCGGTGTGATCCTTGAGCGTTCGGAAGTTGCGGCCTGTGGCCAGGTCCCAGAATTTGATGGTCTGGTCGTCGCTTGCACTGACCAGAACTTTTCCGTCCGGCGATACGGCGAGGCTGCGGATCCATCCTGTGTGGCCGGTGAGAGATTTCTTCTCGACGAGCTGGGGCATCTCGAACAACTTGATCGTGCGGTCCCGGCTGCCGGTGATCAGCGTGTTCGCGTCAGGCGTGAAGGTCATGGCGCCGATCCAGTAATCCATCGGTTTTTGAAAGCCGCCGTCGTCTTCGATGTAGTAGCCGCGCGTCTCGGTGGAGTCTTCGACGCCCCGCCGCCAATGCCCGTCGTGCAGCACCTTCTCCTCGCCGCTCGGGAGCACTTCCCAGATCTTGATTTTCCCGATGTCGGTGCCGTGGGCAAGGTGAATGCCGTCGGGTGAAAAGGCGACGCAGACGGACCAGTGATGGTCGTATTCGTCTTTGCCCAGCAGCGTCATCAACTCAGTGCCGGTGGTGACCTCCCAGATCTTGATGTCCTTGTTGTGGCTGCCGCGCGCCAGCATGAGACCGTCGGGCGATAGTGAGAGGCTGCACACGTTGTGGTCGTATCGGGTAAACAGAATTTTCGTCGGCGCACCGGTCTTGCTGTTCCACAGGCGAATCGTGCGGTCTTCGCTGCCGGTGGCGAGCGTCTGCCCGTCCGGTGTGAAGACGACGGCCCGGACATCGTTGGTGTGGCCGCGCAGTGAGCGCAGAAGCCGGCCGGTCTCGATGTCCCACATGCGGACGAGGCGCTCTGCGCCGCCGCTGGCCAGGGTCAGTCCGTCGGGGGAGAAGGTGACGGCCCAGATGCCGTGCGAATGGCCGCGGAAGGTTCTGACCTCGCGGCAATCGAGCTTCCAATAGTCCAGAAAGTCGGTCGACGATGTCTGTGCCGCGTCCGGTGCAGATCCTGGGAGTGAGCCCGGTAGAGAAGGCGTCATCGTGTGTTCGGTGTCATCGTGATGGTAAAAGTTTCTCCGGCAGGTCCTTGATTGCCGTTCGATCAGGCCGGTATAATTTTCCCCAAGCCTGCGAGATCGTAAGAGATGCTCTGCGGGCAAGTCAAGCCGGTCACGGAGTTCCTCAGATCGCCGGTTCGTGGCGACCACCGAACTGCCTATAAATTACTGTCTTTACGGTCCGAGGTCCCATCATGGAAATCAGGTTTCAGCCCGCGCTGCTGCAAGAA
>JABMDH010000033.1:0-5872 GCA_015904075.1 Nitrospira sp. | reverse complement strand
TCCGGCGAGGGAGATTGGATTCCTTCCATGGCAACTGACCCCTCATACGGCCGGCGCGACTTTATCAAGGATTCTGTTCGCTCGGTGGCGAAGGCCGCGCAAGAATTTTCCAGGGAGGCCGATGCCGCTCCGGCGAAAGGGCCGTTGCCGATTCGTATGGATTGGCTCCGTCCACCGGGCGCTGTAGGGGAGGGGCTTTTTCTCGATCGTTGCACCAAATGCGGGGATTGTATCAAGGCCTGTCCGCCCGGTGCGATTGTCGCGCACAGTCATGATGCGACGCCGGTCTTATTCGCCGACCGGTCGCCCTGCCTGTTGTGCGAAGATTTCCCCTGCATTGCAGCCTGTGCAACCGGAGCATTGCTGCCGGTCGGGGGTATTGCCGACGTCCGAATGGGAATGGCGGTGGTATCCCATCGGTTGTGTACGGCCGGGCAAGGTTGTTATGCCTGTGTGTCAAAATGTCCGACCAGCGCGCTTGCCGTGGATGTAGCGTCGCTCCAGCTCACCGTGACGGCCGGTGTATGCGTCGGGTGTGGCATGTGCGAGATGGTGTGTACAACCGTCAATGACCATGTGGCGATCCGCGTCACGCCTGCGCCGCGCGTATCTTGTGAAGCGTGAAGCGCAGGATGGAAAGAGCGTATGCTCCATCTTTGTTTGCGAGATGCGAGATACGCTTCGCGAACGACGAGCGGCAAGTGACGAGGAAGAGGACAGTGGCGGCAGGGTCTCAGCTCGCAGAGACGGACGATTGCACCAGAAGGGCTCATGAATAATACAGGCCCAAAGTCCGGTTACCGGAGCAGTTCGCCCTTGACATACACCCGGCCATTTCATATACATACAATGTCTCCGGTCTCAGAATCCGGTTGTTGCGCGGGTGGGCGAGTTCGTTGTGAGAGGGCGGGTGTCTCCTGACATGACTCGACAGCCCGGAGGACAAATTAATGCCAAGTAAACAGCCTGTGTCGGGTGCCTCTCCTTCCGTTGCTGCCGTTATTCCGGCTCCCTCGACGATCAAGGATTCTCCTGCAGTCGAACGCGCGTTGAATCGCAGCAAATTGTATCTGCTGATTTCCTGGAGCCTGCTCTATCCGGAAGACGAGGAGTTTCTCGATTATCTCCGCTGCGGCGAATTTGTGGAGGATGGCCGCGCCGCGTTGGATACCTTGCAGGCCATGCTGGATGGTGCCGGAGGCGAGCGCGCCGTGCAGAAGATCCATGCGCTCAAGAAACAATTCGATCTGGCGGAAACGCTGATTGCTTCCGAATGCGCCAATTGGCAGCTCAGCGATTTGCAGGCGGAGCATCGCCGGGTGTTCAGCAACGTCATCACGCTCGATTGCCCGCCGTACGAAACACTGTTTGGAAATGATCACGTGTTTGCGCAGTCGCATGTGATGGGCGATATTTCCGGGTTCTACAAGGCGTTCGGTGTGGAGCTTTCCAAGGACATTCACGAACGGCTTGATCATCTGAGTGTCGAGTTCGAGTTCATGCATTTCCTCGCGTATAAAGAGTCGTATTCGCGCTGTCATGACGGCGCCGAGAAAACGCAGATCGTCGTCGAAGCCCAGAAGAAATTCGTCAAAAACCATATCGGCCGGTGGGTGCCGCTCTTTTGTCGCATGCTGGGCAAGAAAGCGGACTCCGGGCTCTTTAAATTGGTCGCAGATATGACGGCCGATTGGATGGATTTTGAAACGGCATTTTTGGGAGTGGCGCCGCAGCCCTACACGGAAACCGATTATCGGCCGGCGACCTTCAATTCTCCTGAAGGCCAAACGTATGAATGCGGCGCACAGGACCAGGGCAATGAACTGAGCCTGTTGCTCAATGAAGTGGGCGCGCAGTCGTTCATGGATAGCAAGGATAAGGATAAGGAGAAGGACGAGAAGGGGCCGGTCGGGACTGCGTAGGCGGTTCGACACGATGCCGGGTTTTATGGCAGCGGTCTCTTCCAGGGTGTTGTAATCTTTTATTCGTTGAGAGGAGGGATTAGTCATATGCGCGTAGTGCAGACGGCCAACAAACGATTGGTGTTTGCCATTCTTCTCTCTGCCCTCGCCGTCGGCGCGATGCTGACGATCGGGCAGGTACCGCTGGCGGTCAGCCAGCCGGTCACGATCCCGGCGAAGGCGATCAAGGGGCCGATCCCCATGGATGGCGCGAACCCGGTATGGGAAGGTGTGCCTGGGGTCGTGGGTATGGGAAGGTGTGCCTGGGGTCGTGGTTCCGCTGAGCGGTCAGCTGGTCACCACACCGATGCACCCGAACATTTCGGTGAAGTCGGTGTTCGTGAAGGCGATGACGAACGGCAAGGAAATTGCGATGCGGTTAGAGTGGATCGATCAGACCAAGAACGATACGACGATCGGTCCGCAGGATTTCCGGGATCAGGTTGCCATTATGTTCCCGGTCAACACGTCCGGTGCGCCGCCGTTCCAGTGCATGGGACAATCCGGCGGAACGACTAACATCTGGCGCTGGAACGCGGAATGGCAGAAGGACCTCGGTAAGGACAGCGCCGGTATTTGGGATGTTGACGATCAATATCCCGGGATCTTCTGGGATTTCTACTTTGAAGAGCCGGCCGGGGGTGTGACCTATCCGGATCGGATCGGCCGGAGCCTTGGCCCGTTCAATCCCGGCATCTGGTCCGGGAACATCATGTCTGACCCGACGCTCCGTGTGAGCTCGGTCGAAGACCTGAGTGCGAACGGGTTCAGCACGTTGACCACCCAAGCGCATCAAGATGTCATCGGTAACGGGGTGTGGGAACCGTCCGGGGCCGTCAAGGGTGGAGCCTATTCGGGCCCGACCTGGCGCGTGGTTGTGAAGCGGACGCTGGAAACCAGCGATGCCAACGACACGCAATTCAAGTCCGGTCTGTCTATCCCGATCGCATTTGCGGTGTGGGATGGGGCGAACATTGAACGGAACGGGATGAAGTCACTCTCCACCTGGTTTACGCTGAAGTTGTAGTCGGTGCAGGGTTGTGGAGGCGATGCGCCTCCATGAGTAAGAGACCGGCACCGGGAGAGACAGAACTGAGGCTCCGGATCGGCGTCAGACATGACGAACTGGTCCGGAGCCTCTCTTTTTCTCTTCGGTGACGGGTGCGTGCATCGGTATCGGCGGATGACGATTCCAGAGTTGCATTTCATTCGGCGCGGAGGGTATAACCCCACATAGGTTTTAACTCAAAACTCTCTGATATTTCGAAAGAATTGGAGTGCTCACCGTATGAAAGTTTCACTCCTTTTTCCTCCGACATGGCATCCGTCTCAGCCGTATCTCAGTCTCCCTTCGCTTACGGGATTTCTCCATCAAGGTGGCGTATCGGATGTCTCGCAGCGCGATCTCGGGATCGAGTTGCTGGATCGCATGCTGACCAAGAGCTATGCGGCCCAGGTCTATCAACAATTGATCGGCAAGCAGCGCGAGCTTGAGCGGTCTCAATCCGGAGAAACGGGTCACGGGAGTCGGGAACACTACTCGAAGGTGGCGGATTCGCTCGACCGATTCGTGTATCTGGAAGAACGGATCGAACTGGCCAAGGAGACGTTACGCGGCGAAGGCTTTTACGATCTGGATGCCTACCGGGGTAGTCTGTTCATGATCGACAAGTGGCTGGAACTGGTGTCCTCGATCTATTTCCCGACCAGACTGACCGTCGTCGACAATCAATTCAGCAATTATTCGATCTATTCGTCGAAGGACCTGATGAAGGTCATTCAAGACGACGCGCAGAATCCCTACCGCAGTCTCTTCCGCGACCTGTTCATTCCCTCGATCGTCAAGGATCGTCCGGATTTGATCGGCGTGTCCATCACGGCGACCTCGCAAATTATTCCCGGCCTGACCCTCTGTAAGCTGATCAAGGAGACGGCGCCGGACCTCCACGTCACGATCGGGGGGAGCATTTTCACGCGCCTCGTCGATAATGTCCGCCGCTGTCCCAACCTCTTTGAATTGGCCGACGACATCGTCGTCTTCGAAGGCGAAACGGCGCTGTTGGAATTAGTGAACCAGTTGGCCGGCAAGAAAGACTACAGCAAAGTGCCGAATCTGATTTACCGGAAGGACGGCAAGATCACGGTCAATCAGCCCTTCTATTCCGAAAACGTGAATCAGCTGCCCGCGCCGAACTATGATGGCTTTCCGCTCGACCGATACCTGTCGCCGGAGCCGGTGCTGCCGATTCAGTTCTCCCGCGGATGCTATTACAAAGACTGCGCGTTCTGCGCGCTGACACTCGATCACCAGAACTTCAGGCAGAAGGATCCGGGGCGGACAGTCGATGAATTGGAGTGGCTCTCACAGCGGTATGGCGCCAGGAATTTCTTCTTCACCGACGAGTGCTTTGCCCTGGCGCCGACGAAACGGCTCTGCCAGCAGATCATCGAGAAACAGCTCAAGGTGAGATGGACCTGCGAAATGCGGTTCGAGAAGAACCTCACGCGCGACCTGCTCGCCTCGATGCGTGATGCTGGTTGCTTGAAGATCGTGTTTGGCCTGGAGTCCTTCAATCAGCGCGTCATGGATCTGATGAAGAAGGGGATCAAGCAGGAATGGGTTCGCCGCATCGCGAGCGACTGCGTCGATCTGGGGATTGCGGTGCATTGCTACATCATTGTCGGGTTCCCCACGGAAACGGAACCGGAAGCGCTGGATACGATGAACTTCATCGTTGAGAACGCCAAACTGAATGAGTCCTTCGGGTTTTCCTGCCAGCCCTGCCTGTTCGACCTGGAGAAGGAAGCCCCGATCATGAGCGATCCGGCGGCGTACGGCATCAGGCGCATTATGCGCCCCTCGTCGGAGGATCTCAGCTTAGGATTCTTCTATGAGGTGCAAGGCGGCATGACGCCGGATCAAGCGGAGACGCTCTATCAGCATGTCTATGAGCGGATCAGTGAAGTCGTCTGCGAGTTGCCGTTCAACTACTCGATGGCTGATGGACTGCTGTATATCGCGAGAGCCAAGGAGGAGGCAGTGCAGGCGCCTCAACCGATCGGGTTATAAGTAGAGAGGTTCGTTTGTGATCAAGGCTGCGGCGATAGGCGACCGGCTGACCGGAAAAATAGGGGACTTCGGTCTTCTGTTCGAATATGCCATCAAGCTGGTCTTGCTGGCGTCCTTCTTGGAGCTGGTGCTGTATCGGCTGATGTCTCGCTTGGGCATGCACCTGAGCAAGCTGGCGGGGACGCATCCATGGATTACGCCGACGTTCACTACCCTCACGGAGGTGGGTGCGTGGCTGCTGAATATTGTCGCGGTACTGTTGTTCTTGAGCCTCACGTTGACGATGGTCAATCGGGGCATCGGGCAGGATACCGGCCGGCTGGCCAAATTCGGGATCGCCAGTGCCGCCCTCTTATTGTTGTTGACCATCGCGTTTTTGTTCGTACAGCCGGGGATGCTGGGCGCCATCATCTACAACAGTGTGGCGCTGGTGACGCTCACCTTGTTCGTGGCAGAGTACCTCACTGCCCATCGGGAACCGGCGCAGCGTTTTCTGGGGGCGGCCTATTACCTTGGAATATCCGGATGGCTGTATTATCAGATCGTGTCGACGATTTATGGGTTGTCCGGAACAGTGGCGGCTCCTCCGCTGGTGTACGAAGTGCATCGAGCCGGCGAAGCCCTTATGGTATTGGCGAGCATCCTTGTCTTCGCGGCGTACGGACAGGGACTCTCGTTGTGGACGAAGAACCGGCGGCAGCGGCATCGAGCGATCTGGTTTTGGGCGACGACGGCCACGATTTTCACGGCGCTGATCTTCACCGATTATGTGCTGGACCTGTATAATCCGGCGTTGGCCTCGGCGGTCAGGCAGGCGTCGCAGGGGATCGGTTGGATTTTC